>VGFD01000079.1 GCA_016868975.1 Armatimonadota bacterium
CTGACTTGATGAAAGACAAGAAGAAGTACGACGGTCAGGAAGTCACCGTCACCGCCACGGTCAAGAGCTACTATGAGAAGGCGGACTTCAGCTCGTTCCTGCTGTTTGACAAGCCCATTGCTATCTCGGTATACGCCGGGGGGATGAAGGGATTTTCCAACGAGCAGCGCGTGACGGTGACCGGCACGTTCTACGTGCAGAAGCGGCTGGGCAACCGTATCATGTCCAATGTGGTCGAGGCGAAGTCAGTAACCCCCGCGTAGACGGGCTGCCCCCCCAGCGTTTTACCCGCCCGACGGGTAAAACGCCCCTGTTTAAGCCGCCCGACGGGTAAAACGCCCCTGTTTAAGCCGCCCCACGGGTAAAACGCCCCTGTTTAAGCCGCCCCACGGGTAAAACCGCAATTGCTCCGACCGGTTGGGCAATGCGAAAAAAAATGCCGCCCTCGGGAGAGCGGCGGATGAGATGGGTTCGTCTCTACCTTTGTCTGGCCAGCGTCTGGTCGCGAGATTGCGCGCTTCTTTCGGGCAAAGAGGCGCGTTTTCGCTTTCCGTTTGACGAAGGCCAATCTGTACCGGCGGGGCCGGTATGGTGTATCTTTAAGGTGAGATTTATCTGTCTTTAACTGAGGGTATCCTTACATCCCGCGGGCGCGCATCTCGCTGATCACGGTGCCGTCCGCTTTTACGACGTAGGTGCGCTCGTCGTGGACGGCGCCCGGCTTGAAGTCGTGGCCAAAGATGAAGAAGGTGCTGCCGCCCTGCTTGTAGGTGGAGAATCGGGCGTCGTCGTAGTGCTTGCCGCCGTCCCTCTTCGCCTTGTCGAGCAGGGTGACCATGCCGCGGAAGGTGAGGTTGGTGTCCTTCGCGTCGGCCTTCAGCGAGGGCTCGTCGGCGAAGTCGCGGTCGATGCAGAAGCGCTCGGCCTTGTCGTTGTAGTACAGCTTCCGCTCGCCGTAGCCCACCACGAGCTCTTCCTCAAACGGGTATTTCTCTTGCATCTCGGCCAGTTGCTCGCGCGCGGCCTTCATGGTCATGCTGGGCGTCACGCCCGTCTTAGGGTAACACCCGCCAGGCATGATCCCGGGGGCGACCGCGGAAAGGGTGTTCATCGGGGGCCTTCCTGTGGCCGCGCGTGTATGGTGTATGGCGGCTTGTTCGCGCAGAGTGTACTCGCGGGATGGGTTCATCGCAAGCACAAGATGTTGCGCGGTTGTTAACAGGATGACGCGCGGAGCGACACCGGGGTTATTTCAGCTTTTCCTTGAACTCCTTGCGCAGCTTGGCCATCTTGGGGGCGATGACGAACGAGCAATAGCCCTCGTTCGGATTGTTGCGGTAATAGTTCTGGTGATAATCCTCGGCGACGTAGAACCTGGGCAGCGGTGAAATCTCGGTTACGATGGGGCTGCTCCACAGGCCGGACGCGTCGGTCTTCTTCTTGGACCCCTCCGCGATGTGCTTCTGCTCTTCGTTCTCGTAAAAGATCACGGAGCGATACTGCGTTCCCGTGTCCGCGCCCTGGCGGTTTGGCGTGGTGGGATCGTGGGTGTGCCAGAATACGGTGAGCAGCTCGTCGTAGGAGATCACTTTGGGATCGAATTTGATCTGTGCCACCTCGGCGTGCCCCGTCGTGCCGCTGCACACCTGGCGGTAGGTGGGATTGTCGACCGTCCCGCCGGCGTAGCCGGAAACGACCGAGTGTACACCTTTGAGGCTCTGAAAGATGGCCTCGACGCACCAGAAGCAGCCCGCGCCAAAGGTGGCGGTCTGCAGATGGGCCGGCGCCGGGCTGGCGGCGTCCGCGGGCATGGTTTCTCCGCTCATGCGGTTTCCTCCAGGGCGTGTCATGATGAGGGCCAGAAAGGCCGCCAGCACGGCGATTGCGATGAGAATGCGGATCATGATGGTTCCTTCCAGATCCAGGTAACCCCGTCGCGGTTCGGAGAGTTCCCGTCGCACAGGCATCCCGCCTGCTCTCCTGGAACAGGCCCCGCATGTTCGAGAAGAGGCTCTACGCCCGCTGGGGCGACATGGATTTCAACGGCCACATGAAGAACACGGCCTACCTGGACGCCTCCGGCGACGTCCGCATGATGTTCTTCTCCGAGAACGGCTTCTCGATGCGCGAGTTCGAGCGGCTCCGCCTGGGTCCGGTCATCCTCCGCGACGAGCTGAACTACTTCCGCGAGCTGAAGCTCCTCGATCCGGTCCGCGTCACCCTGACCGCCGCGGGGCTGAGCGAAGACGGCTCCCATTTCTTGCTGCGCAACGAATTCTTCCGCGAGGACGGCAAGCCGGTGGCCACGGTCACCAGCACGGGCGGCTGGCTGGACCTGGAACGCCGCAAACTGGTCGCGGCACCGGGAAAACTGCTCGCGGTTATCGGGCTGCTGGAGCAAACCGCAGACTTTCAGACGCTCTCCAGCCGCGTAAGTGGAGATAAGTGACCTCCGTGCGTCACCGGCCGTATGCGTGGCCACGGGAACGCACTCGAAGGACGCGCAGGACCTCAACGGGCGGGCCACGACGTCGGTGTGGCTTTGAAGCGAGATGCGTGATGCGCTATGTTTGACGCATGAGAACCACGCTGGACATCGATGAGGACGTCCTGCAAGCAGCAAGGGAGCTCGCTGCATCACGCAAGAGCACCGTCGGTCGGGTCCTGTCCGACCTGGCCAGACAGGCACTCCAGCCGAAGCGCGAGAAGAGGACAATGCGAAACGGACTACCCCTCTTTCCGCCTCGCGGCGACGCGCGGGTGGTAACGATGGACGCTGTCAATCGACTGCGTGACGCGCTGGACAGCGATCTCGCTTGATAGCGCTGCTTGATATCCACGTGCTTTTGGCACTCTTGAGACAAGTCGTCGCGCTTTTGCTCATTGTTTTCCTTGCCTTGCCCGCGCTGGCGGAGCATCCCACGCTGGCGTACAAGGTTCACCAGGTGCCTGGCGGCACGATCGCAACGTTCGAGGGATGGTCAGTGAGGCCGGTCAACAGCAGCAGCGGGATGCTGGTGATTGACAACGTGCCGCCCGAGCCTCGAGAGTTTTTGTTGCGCACGATCATTTCGACGCCCACCGCGCAGGAAATGGCCAACCTGTTCACGCTGGGTCCGCAGGTGGTGCAGCAGTTGCTGAGCCGCCTGGGAACGTTTCAGCGGGACGGCGAGCAGCGGCAGATCACCATGGGCGGCGACGAGGGCGCCGTCGAAACCTACGCAGGCACGGTGAACGGCGCCCCGATGACGGTCCGCGCGCTTTACGTGAAGCGGGGAGACGTGGCTATCGCGGTGCTGGGCCTGGGCACCCGCTCGGGTTCTGAAAAATACGGCGCCAGCGTGGAAATCATGGCGCAGAGCATCACGTTTCAAGAATCCCCTGTTGAAGCCGAGCTGGCTGGAGGCTGGGTGCTCGAAACCAGCGCCCGCGTCGAGGGCACGACGCCAAGCGACGTGCTGAACGTCTCGTCCACGCGCGTCATTACGATTTATCCGAACGGCCTTTTCACCGACACCGCCGGCAGCACGTTCACCGGCAGCGCGAGCGGCGCCGTGGAAGGCGCCGACCGCGGCAAGCTCATCAAGCGCGGCGGCGCGCTCACCTTCCACTACGACAACGGCAACGTCTGGACAACGACGTATCGGCTGGAAGGCGGCGCGCTCCGCCTGGATGGGAAAATCTACCTCCGCCAGTGATCACAACCTGGAGTGGGGCCCGCCGGTGAGGAGAGGAGCACGACCAGAGCGACGACCGCCAACAGCCTCATGTCGACTCAGGATGGCAATGCACTGCGGCGGTTTCCACTGGCCGGACGCTATGAACCAGCGCGGCACCCAACAAGTCGCCAGGGCCCTCCGACCGGGGGCGATTTAGTGGCAACGAACGGTGCGCAGCCGGCTGTCACGTGTTTCGGTTGAGCAATTGGGGCGCTGGCAGCAATCCAGCACGTTCGCGACCGCGGACAAAATGTGGGTCGTCGGCGTGTTCGCGGAGATGTCGGGCTGTGTGGCAATCCTTGCAGAGCAGGCGGAGGAGATGGGGTTCGTTGGTTCCACCGAGGCAGCGGGGTACTTCGTGGTCGATTTCCAGGTCGTCTCTGCTGCCGCATTGCTCGCAGCGCCAGCCGGCGCGCATGAAGACCAGCAGTCGGTCGATTCGCGTGAGCGTTTCGGAGCACCCCTGTTTTCGGAATTTCGCACCCAGATACACTTTTTCCAGCGGGAACAGAAACTGTTGCGGGAGCCCGCTCGGCGCCTCAAGGTATGGGCCGCCGTCGCACACCGGCACTTCGAGCAGTTCTTTTTCGCGCACCGGCGCAACAAACAGGCCTTTCTCGGGCGCTGGCGCGTCGAGCAGGTCGTTTCTTGATGCCGCGGCGGGCGGCTGTTCCGTCATGGCGGCTGTGAGCGACCACCGTTGGGTGGGCCAGTGTGAGAAATCAAGCATCGGCGTCGCGTGGATCTCTTTCTGCAATCCGCGGGACATCGCGTCCGCAACGGCCTCGTCACTGGCGGGGAAACATCCGCGGCGCGTCTCGTAATACGGGACGCCAGTCGGTCCGTCGACGTGGATCACCACCGGGTGATTCGTACGCACACGCGCGTCGCCGCTCGCGAGAAACTCGCGCATCACCCGAACTAACGCGGTGGCCTCGCCCATCGCCTTGCTGTCTCGCTGACAGACGCGCTGGATGGCGGCTTCAAATATTGCATACTCGTCGACGTTGAAGCGCAGCGTCACGCTGACCTGGGCGGGCGGTTGCGGTGGTTTTGGGCCTGTCTTAATCTTCGACGGGTCGAACGGCTCCGGTTTTGGAATGTCCGCCGGGTCAATGCCCTCTGCAATCAAAAGCTCCTCAACCTCCGGGGAGAGTTCGCGCGGCCGTGCCTTGCGCGCCGCGAGTGCCGCCCTGGTGGGCGCCGAGGCCTGTTCCGCCACCTGCCGACGCAGGGCCTCGTTTTCAATTGTAACGGCCTTCTGCAGTTTTCGGGCGGTTACGCGAACGGCATAGTCCAGCCACTGGCGCTCGTTCTCAGACGTCAGGACTGAAACCAGCGTGCGCGCCTTCGCCCAGCAGATGCGGCCCTCCGCGAGCGCCTCGGAAATGGCCGGCAACGGCGCTACCTTGCGCACCACCGTCATCAACGACGCGGCCAGCCAGTGATCGAGGCCGAGCCCGCGCTCGGCGTAATCCATGATGGACGCGTACCCCAGCATTAAAAATGCTCTGGACTCCTCAATCGCAAGCAAGCAAAGCGCCAGGTCCCACTCGCACATGGTCTTCCGCCCAAGCGCGAGATCAGCCGCCTCGTCCAACTCGTCGGGCTTCATCCGCATCAATTCCGCCAGTTGCAGTGCCATCTGAGTCCGCCTTTTTCTGAATATTATTCTATCACAACCACAGCCACCGGTCAAACCGAAGCCTGTCAGAAACCGCATAACCATGCAAATAAGAGTGGCTGATCACGCTAACGAGACCGCGCCACGCCGAGGTTGGTGTTGCGAGGAAACGGCGTGGTTGTGCTCCTGCAAACTCGTGGATAAGTCACCAGAAATTGTGGACAACTCTCTGCGCAAAGAGAGGCTTATCCACAATCTGCCGGGAATCGGCGGCGATGCCTGGCGGAGTTGGAGGAGTAGTGCAACACGCCCTGTGGCAGGGTCTGAGCTCCACGGAAAAACTCATACTCGGCAGGGTTGTGAAAGGTCCAGATTGATCCATTCACAATGGAATGGGTACTTGCCGCCGCCCTGCGGCAAGAAAGACAGTTGCTGAGTTCCTAAAAAACTCTAGCGTTGGCGCCAAGGATCACCGTTGCGGCGGCCATGGTGAGGTTACACCTGCCCTTCCATGAAGGTGCGGATCAGGTACACTTCATCCAGCCGCTCGAGCATGTTGAAGGCGCGCTGGGCCTGCTGTTTGAGTCCCAGCGCGCGCGCGTGCTGCAGGGCTGCGAGCAGCCGCTCCATGGCGCGATCTTTCTTGCCCATCTCGTGGAGCAGCCTGCCGTACTCGTGCAGCGTCTCCACCAATCGCTCGCCGGGCTCGCGGAAATTAAAAAATTCCACCGCGTCCTTGAAGTATTTCTCGGACTCGGGGTATTTCTTCTCGCCGCGGTGGATCATTCCCATTAAGGTGTTGATGTAGGCGATGTCGAACGTTTGCTTTAATTTAGACAGGATGCTCTGCGCCCACTGCGCCATGGCGCGCGCCCGCTCGAAATTCTTCTGGCGCACGTAAAGCTGGCAGAGATCCAGGTAGAGGCGGCCGGTATTCAATTCGTCGCCAAGTTGCTGGAAAAGCTGGGCGCTCTCCTTGAAGTGCGCGATGGCGTCGCTCACCTCGCCGCGCTGTCCCAGCGTAAGTCCCAGGTTGCGGTGGATGTAGGCGAGCGCGCGTTTGCCGCCCTGCTTCTTGCTCATTTGCAGGTCCTTGCTGAAATAGGAAAAGGCCTTATCGAATTCCTCGCGCTGCAGATAGACCTGTCCGAGTTTTCCCCACAGGGTAGCCGCCTCGCTGTGGGCGCCAATCTCGTTGCAGATGACCTCCGCCTTCTCCATGAAATGGATCGCTTCGTCGCTGCGCGACATGGCGAGCATGGTCTGGCCGATGGAGTTGTAGATTTTGGCCTGGCCAAACTTGAAGCCGACCTTCTTGTAGATGTCCAGGGCGCGCACGTGGTTGTCCAGCGCCTCGCGCTGCTGCAGCCGCATGCTGGCATGCACGCCAAGAAAGCGGTACGCCTCGGCGGCTTCCAGTGACAACGGGTCGTCGGCCATCACTTTCAGTGCTCTGTTGCACAACGACACGAGGTCGTCGTGCTGGCCCTTGCGCATGGCCTCCACGGCGCGCTGGACCAGGGCGCTGGCCAGGATGCGGGCGGCGCGAGGCAGCGCCTCCATCCCCTCGACCGCCTGGAGCGCACGCCGCATGCGGCTTTCCCCCTCCTTGGGGTCGCCCATCTTGGAACCCAGCGAGGCCACCGAGAGGTCGGCTTCCGCGAGCCCATAGCGGTCCTCGATGGCTTCGGCCACCTTGGAGGCGTTGATGAAGGTGTCGAGCGCGTCCTGCGGCTCTCCGCGGTCCTTCTGTAACTGTCCAAGGATGAGCAGCGCGGCCACCAGGGAGCTGCGGTCCTGTAGTCGTGTGGCGAGCCCGAGAACCCCGCGGACGTCGTCCTCGGCCCGCGCCCAGTGGCCCAGGATCTGGTGGGCCTTGCCGCGGAGCACCAGCATCTGGGAGCGGACCTGGGCGGCCGCTTCGTTGTCTGTGATCTCTTCGGAGGAAGGCATGAACTCGTCGAGCATTTCCAGCAGCGCCTCGAATTCGTGCGCGTCGGCAACGCGGCGCGCGCGCGCGAGGATCTCCTGGAGTTTCGCAACGGGAATGGTGTCGTTGGCCAACGGCTGCTCCTTCGGGGACTATCCTAGTCCCGGGTTTTCGAGGCTCACCCCGGGCGGACGGCGGGCAGGCCGTCCCCCTCCTGGGAAACCGGCCTCGCCTCGGCGCCGAGCATCTGGGCGATGCGCTCCGACAGGGTGTTGTATCGCTCGCGGCTCCAGGCCTCAACAGTCTCAACGATGCGCCCCTCGCGGCTCAGCAAGAACAGCGACGGCGTGAAGTCGATGCCGTAATCGGCGGAAGTAAAGAAGAACGGCAGGTCGAGCAGTTGTGGAAAAGTGGCGCCGTGCCGCTCGGCGAAGGCCGCCGCTTCCTCAGCGGAGTTCTGCGCGATGCCCGCGACGGTGAGCCCGTACTGCTGGTGGAGCCGCTCGAGAACTGGAAAGACGAGCGCGCACGTGGGGCACTCCACTTTGTAGAACGCCAACAGCACGGGGGCTCGGGTGAGCAGGTCAGCCAGGACGTGCATCCCACCGCTTGAGTCGGGGAGACGAAACGCGGGCGCCTCGGTATCCGGCATGGCCATCGGCATGGCAGGGTGCCTTCGACGGCCTCCGGGGGGGTCCTACCGGTGTTTCACGTGAAACCGGAGTCGCCAGGCGACTAAAACGCTGGTTCCCAGCCGCGAACCGACGTCGGCTGAATCAGCGCCCAGTGGATTCCGTTCAGGTCGGAAAACTCGGTGATGAGCACGCGACGGTCCCATTCCTGGGTGCGCGGCTCGGTCGCCTTCACGCTGCGGTCGCGCAGGCGGCGGTAGAACGCCCACACGTTGTCGACCTCGACGGTCACGATCATCCCCTGGGTGGCCTGGGGCTTCGGCTGGCCGTCCGCGGGCTGGAAGCAGATCTCTAAGTCGCCGACCTTCATGGACGCGAAACGCGGCTCCTGATAGGTGAGCGCGAAGCCCATCATGTCGCGGTAGAAGCGGATGGAGTCGTCCATGCTGGCCACCTGGAAAAAGTGGCTGCACAGGCGGCGGATGCGGCCCTGGCTGGTTTCGACCGGGGTATTGATCTCGGTGAGCATTGCAATCGCGTCCTTGGGGCAAAATTTTCATGCGGATTCTACCCCAAGCCGCGCGCATTGCAACCATGCCTGACCAAACGTTTACATCGCGTCAAGGGAGTTGTTGCCGGGAGATGTCCGTCGTGTAAAAGATTTGTGAAAACCGTTGCGCGGGTGCGGCCCCTGGTGTATCATACCGAGGCAGGGGTCGGCACAGCCGACGCCATCTGGGTTTTAAGGCTGCCTGGTGGCCTTGCCCCATCCTTTACCCCCCGTCCGAGACGGGCTCAGCGGAGGGCGCGCCGCGGTTGGATCCTCTTAAGACGGCATCGGTCGGCCTGACGCCGGTGAGCCACAAGACTTTTGTGGACCGCCTTGCCTACGTGCGCCCCGTCGACCTCACCCGCCAGAACGAGAAGAGCGCCGAGCCCACCGCCACCGAAGACTTAGTCGATCTGCGCGCCGCCCACGACGTCCCCGTCGCGCAGGCGCCCACCGCCGAGCCGAGGGCGGAGTCGAGAGAGACGTTCTCCCCCGCCGAGAGCCTGCCCAACGACTTCGAGAAGTTCCTCAGCGGGCAATCGACCAGCCTTCTCGACAACAACTTCGAGGGGATGCTGACCCCGAACCATGGCCTGCCCGAGGGGATGGTGGCCGACGAGGGGCGCAAGCGGAAGTCCACCGAGCCTCCGCCGCTGCCCACCGCGGCGCAGCAGGCGCCCGCCGAGCCTCCGCCCTTGCCGACCGCCGCGCAGCAGCCGAGATTATCCGAGCCGCCGCCGTTGCCCAGGGCCGAGCCGCAGCCCAATGCGGGGCCGCCGTCGAGCGCCGCAAACGTGCGCACGCCGCTGCAGATGCAATCGCCGTTCTCGACGCCGGATTTGCCGCCGATGATGCCGGGGATGCCGACGCCCATGGGGCCCCCGATGGCGCCTGGCATGCAAGACCCGATGCAGGCCCCGGGCTTCGTCCCCCAGCAACAGCGTCCGCCCGGCCTCGGCTCCAAGCTGGGCTTCGGGCTGTTGATGGGTGGCATGGCGCTGATGCCGTTCATGATGGCCGCGCCGATGATGATGGACCCGTTCACGATGGGCTTCGGCAATCCCATGATGATGATGGCGCCCATGCTGACCTCCCTGGCCAGCACCATGATGATGGCGCAGGCGATGAGCATGCCGCCATGCATGCCGTTCAACATGCCCTGGGGCATGCAGCAAGATCCCCGCATGCAGCAAGACCCGCGCATGGCGGGAATGCCGCAGGATCCGCTGGCGATGCTGATGGCGCAGCAGGGCATGCAGATGCCGCAAGCCCCCTGGCAGATGCCCCAGGCCCCCGCGCCGCCTCCCACCGCTCCGATTGGCCCGCGGCCGGGGATGGTCGTGCGGCCAAAATCCTGGGGCGGCGGCGAGCCCACCGCGACCGCGCTGGTGTCGACTCCGCAGCCGAGCGCGCCGCTGAGCGAGGCGCAGCTTGCCAAAGTGGCCACCCTGCCTCCCGAGAAGCAGGCCCAGTTCCAGGCGCTGCGCGACGCCTACGAGCGGCAGGCGCTGGAGTTGCCCGGGCATCGCACACGGATTGACATCGGCGAGCAACTCAACCGCCTGCTCGAAGATGACAAGCTGACCCAAAAAGCCAGCGACGGCCGCGATCTCCTCGATCACCTGAGCGCGATGCGCGGCCAGCCCGCCGCGCCCGGTCTGGATTCGGTGACCCTCACCGCGGAGGCCATCGCGCACGTGGCCGATCCCGCGCGGACCATCACCCAGGGCGACCACGGCACTTGCGCCGCGACCACCGTGGAGTACATGATGGCCCAGAAGAAGCCCGCGGACTTCGTGCGGGTGGCGGCCGGGCTGGCCAGCCCGGAGGGGAAGGCGCAACTACCTGGCGGGCGCATGGCCCACCGCATCGAGGACAGCCTCAACGAGGACGGCAGCGGGCGCGGCACGCTCGACCGCATCGTGCAGGCGTCGTTCATGAATGCCGCCGGCGAGAGCAGCGGCGCGGGCGCCTATTCGAATGCGAAAGACGGCTTCGCCAGCCAGGGCAAGCAGCCGGTCCTCAACGTCGACCCGGGCTCGTTCATCGGCCGCGCGCTGGGAATGACCGGCTTTGACACCGGCGGCGAGGCGCGCTCGGGCCTCTACATGGAAGAAGTGAAGAGCCTCGCCGAGGACGCCATGGGCGAGGGCTACACCGACATCTACAACTGGAAAACCACGCCGCAGCAGGCCACCGATCGCATCGATGCATTGACCAGGCAGCACGACGAGCCGATTCCGGTGTCCTTGAGCTGGGATTCCGGGCGCCACCGCATACTCGTGACGAAGGTGGAGAACGGCCGCGTGTTTTTCCGCAATCCCTGGGGCCACCGCGACGAGGACAAGCGCGGCGCGCGCCTCCAAGGGGTGGATCACCAGGTGGACGACGGCGGGATCGAGAGCATTCCGCTGCGCGATTTCCAGGACCGCATGGCATCCGTGCTGGTGCCCGACCGCCTGCTCAGGACGTGACCGAGCGCGCCGGCGACCTGATCTCGCGCACCAGCGTCATGTACCGCGAGGTGCTCGGCATGGAGCCGACGCTGGTCACCGACTTTGCGCCGGCCTTTCAGGCGCTGGTGGACGGCTCCGGGGAAATTATCGTGGAGCTTCCCTGGAAGGAGCGCCGCGGCCAGGAAATCGTGGAGCGGCACCAGATCGTGCTGCGCGCGCTTACCGAGGAAAACGCGCGGGTGATTTTCTACAACCCGGCGGCGCGGCGGGAATTTGACGCGGGCAAGGATTTCGGCGGCACGGAAAACGAAGGCCCCCCGCGGAGAGCGGAGGGCGGCGGCCTGGAGAGCATGGAACTGAGCGCCCTGGCCCGTCACTTTGCCGAAGGGACGGCGATGGCGCTTATTCCGCCGGCTGAATTTTAGGGGTCGGCGCCCTTCAGGGCTCGTTTTAGTTTTAGTCCGGCTTGTAGCGGATGTAGTAGTCGCTGAACGCGGAGTAGGCGGCAAGGTGGATGCCCGCGCCCATGACGATCGCTGCGAGCCAGCCCACGATGGGAATCGCCGCCACCATGCAGGTGACAATTCCGAGGCCGAAAATCGCGGCGAAAATCAGGATGTATTGCACGAGGTTGGCTTTCACCAGCCCGAGCAGCACGTTCAGGCGGAGCGCCTGCATCAGGTCGCCCTTGTCCGCGTAGCGGCAAATGGCCATTGGCACCGGAATTCCAAAGATCACCGCGAGCACGGCAAACAGCGCGAGTCCACCAAAGATGGAGCCGACGATGCCGGCCGCGCTCTCATGCTGAACTGCCGCAATGAAAGCCGGCACGACGACCGCGCCGCCCACGACGGCCGGCACCAGCACGAAGGGCAGGCTGAGCACGAACAGCATGAGGCCGCCGATAAACAGGCCGCCCCAGTCTTCCCACTCCGGCAAGCGCGCGTCGCGCCGCCCGATAAGGTTCTGCAGGTAGCGCAGCGCGTATCCCATGCCCAGAAAACTGACGATGGGCACCAGGCTGACCAGCGCCATGATGGCGGTCTTCTTGACGAAATCGGGATCTTTCGTGGGCCGCTGCAGCGCCTCGATCAAGTTGAAGTCGCCAGCCGGGGTCTGGGGCTGCCACTGAGCCTGCGGCGGCGCCTGGTAGGACTGCTGGGCGTACCCCGGCGGGGGCGCGTAGGCGGCCTGCTGTGGCGGAGCGTAGCCGCCGGCCGCGTACCCCTGGTTGTACTACTGCGAGCCGACCCCGGCCGGGGCGGCGGCGACGGTCGCCCCGCACTCGCTGCAGAACGCGCTGCCGTCGAGAACCTGGGCGCTGCAAGAGGGACATTGCATCGAGAGAGCACCTCCGAAGTTGTTCTGGTGAGAGGGTTAATCCTCTTCTATAATCTCCGATGATTGTACCCTGTTTCGCCCCAAACGCAACAGTCCCTCCGTCACGCCCGTCACGGACGCTTCAGAAAGGCCGCAACCGCATGGGCCGTCTCCAGGGCGCTGACGGCGGCGCCTTCCGAATGGCTGCTCTCCGTCCAGTCGCCGGCCAGGAAGAGCCCGGCGTTGGGCGTGCGGACGGCCTTCGACTTCTCGTCGAGGGGCGAGCGGCCGGGCGGCCAGTAGGCCACCGCGGCCGGATGGTAGGTGTAGAACTGCGCGTCACGGACGTGTTTGGAAAATCCCGGCCACAGCTTGTCGAGGCCGTCCATCAGTTCCTTACGCTTGGCGTCGCGCGGCGCCATATGGTAGGCCTGGGCCTCCAGCCCATACACCAGCAGCGAGAAGAGAATATTCGGACCGCTGGTGTTGGTGGCGTGCGGTCCGTAGATGACCCCGAGCGGCCCGGCGCTCAACACCGGGAAGGGCGCCTCGCCGTTGATATCCCACAATTTCTCGGCCTTGCGGTCGAGCAGCATGTGGACGACGGTGTACTGGCCGCGGCCCAGGGACTCGATGGCTTCCAGCTGAAGCGCGGTCAACGCCGGCCGGAACTGGATCTGGTGCAGGTAGATCCAGGGGATGGTCATCACCACGGCGTCGCCGGTCATGGTGCGGACCTTGTTGCCCTGGATGTAGGTCACGTACGCGCGCTTGCCGGGATCGCGGTTGACCTCGGTGACCCGGGCGTTGAGCAAAATCGGCCCGCGCAGGCTGGCGCCCAGCTTCTGGATGAGCAACCAGTTGCCGCCCTCGACGTGGTAGTTGACCTCGCCCTTGAACAGAAACGTGCGCCACTCCAGGATCGCGGACAGGGCGCTGAACTGCTCGGAAGCGGCCGCCAGCTCCACCTCGATGGTCAGGCGCAAGGCGTGCAGCACGTTGGTGGGCAGCTTTTTTTTCTCCAGCCAGTCGGCGTAGGAAATTTCTTGCAACGGCCGGGTGCGGTCGGTGAGCCCCTGGCGGGTGGCCTCGGTGTACAGCCCCTCCATTTCGGTGATGACGGCGCGGAACTGTTCGCGCTCGGGCGGGGTGAACAGGGTGGAGAAATATTGCTCGCGGGTGTCCTGCACGAAGGGATACAGCCTGTCATTGATCAGCAGGCTCGAGTAAGGATCGTCGCCGGACTCGGTCTTTAAGCCCAGCTCCTTCACGATGCCGAGCAGCGGGCTCTTCTCCCAGATCTCCTGCATCCCGTATTCGGCCTGCAGTCCGTGGCCGTAGTGGGCGGTGGCGACGCGTCCCCCGAGGCGGTCGGCGGCTTCGATGAGCACGGTGTCGATGCCGCGCTTCTCCAGCTCGCGGGCGGCAATGAGGCCGGTAAGGCCGCCGCCGACCACGATCACGCGCTTTTTGGGCGCGGCCGGCGCGGCGCTGGGTAGGAGAAGAGGGGCGGCGGCGAGCGTCTGGAGGAAGTGCTTTCTGTTCATGGGGGCGGGTTTTCGGCGACGCTCCGGAACTCCTGCGGGATAGGAATTCACCGGCCCCGAATCGGTTTGTGGCGCGCGACACGCCCGGGTCAGTTGACTTCCCGTAAGGCGACGCTACTTGTGTCGCGCGACACTATGGCATGCACTGAAAGGGTGGTGCTTCGTGGCCTTTTGCACCGAATGTGGATCCGGCTTGCCGCCGGCCGCAGCGGCCTGTCCCCAGTGTGGAACGCACGTCGAGGGAGGGCCGCTGGCGCCCCCGGCGCCGGTTGCTCCGCAGGCCGTCCCGCGAGTTCCGGCGTGGCCCCCGCCGCCGCAGCAGCAGTGGGCTGGCGGATCGGGCGGGATGCCGCCGCTCCATTACGGCGCGGCTAACTGGACGGACAGCACGCGCAGCCTGTTCGAGCACCTGCTTGACGACATCCGCTCGTTCAATCCCCGCTGGGTGGTCCCCTTCGACACCGCCATCAGTCCCCAGATCATCAAGAACCGCGCGGTCTGG
>VGFD01000080.1 GCA_016868975.1 Armatimonadota bacterium
GCGATGATGGCCAGCAGCGCGAGGCCGAGGAGAACGACGACGAGCGCGAAGCCGCGTTTTTTCATGGGCCGCTCACCTGCCCGGTGCGCTTGCTGACGGATATCGACAGGGCTTCGTTGAGGGCGCTTGAGTTCACGGAGATGGTGACGTCGCGGTCCGCGGTGCCGTTTTCCGCAAACACCAGGGTGGATCCGGACGCGATGGTCACCTTGTCGGGCAGCGTCTGGGTGCGCACTTTACGGGCGTTGGTGTCGGTGATGTCGTAGCGCCCGGAGGTCCGCATGTCCACGGTGGCGGGACCGGACTTGATGGCCAGTCCGCGGGCGTAGCGCAAGTCGGCTGCCAGGGTGGAGGCGCCCAGGCGGAGCGCGCTGCGGGCCTGGTATTTTCGATAATAGGGCAGCGCGATGGCGAGCAGGACGGCCATCAGCGCCATCGCGAGGATCAGCTCGATCAGCTTGAAGCCGCGCCTACTCGCCGGTCGCATAAATCGCCGTCGACACGGAATATTGTGCGTTGGTGGCCTTCGCGGTGAGGGTGACCTGCACGCAGTTGGCGGTCAGGCCGGTGGCGGTCATGCTCAGTGAGGTCCCGCTCGGCAGGGTCATGATGGCGTCGGTTTTCGGGTTTCCCCCGGCCAGGGTGGAGACTTTGCGATACAGCACGTTGCCGGATGGATAATAGGACACTTTCTGGTAGGTGCTCGACGACCCTGAGCCGGTGATCAGCAGGGAGGGGCTGTTCGGGTCGGCGGGCTCGGTGAAGGCGACTTCGGTGATCACGGTGCTTCCCGTGGCGGGGGTAAGCACGGCGCTCGGCGTCGCGCTGCTGGTGATGTCCTGATAGACGACGGCCTGCCCCAGCTCCGAGCGCATGGTCTGCAGGCCGCGGCGCAGGGACGCCTGGAGGTTCACGTCGTCGCCGCCCATGCGCCAGAAGCGCATGGCCAGGGTGAGCGTGGCCGAGAGCGCGGTGGTGAACACCATGAAGATGGCGGCGGCGGCTAGCACTTCAGCGAGGGTGGAGCCGCGGCGCGGGTTCACGGGTTGGTCAACGCGCTGGTCAGCACGATGCTGCGCTGTCGCCACTTGTCGTTCCAGGACACGTACACGTGGACGGTCTGAATGCGGGCGTTGCCCATCGGGTCGGTCTGGCCCGACCAGCTCCGCCTGCCGGAGGGCAGGGTGGTGACGGCGTCCTGGCCCGACACCACGAATTTCCGCCCGGCGAGCAGCTCGTCCATCTTCTCCTGCCCGGCGGCCAGCGCGGTGGCGAGCTGCCAGGATCCGCGGTTTAACTCGAAGAGCATCGGAAACACGCCCATCACGGTCACCACGCCGACGGAGAAAATGACGACGGAGATGAGCACCTCAACGAGCGTGACCCCAGACCTGCGCCTCACAAAGCTATTATAGCAACATGCCCCCTGCGACCCCACCCCGCCCTCCCCGGTTCGCCGCGAAGTGGGAGCGAACATCCCCGGTTCGCCGCGAGGTGGGAGCGAACAGCGGACCACGAAGTCTAGATTTGATGCGGGTTTTCGCATCGTTCGCCGCAATCTGGGAGCGAACACACTTTGTTCGCCCCGATCTGGGAGCGAACACTCCCGGCGCCGAAGTCTCCCGCGTGGGCACTCTCCACTTTGCGCCCCGTTTCCCGCGGCGCGCGTCTTCTGCGGCAGGGATGCGGAGCTGCGGGCGCTCTCCGAAGCGCGTGCGGAGGGCGGCATCGTCTGCCTGGAGGGGATTGGCGGCATCGGCAAGACCGCGCTGCTGGCGGAGTATCTTCGGGCGTGCGGCGAGGATGGTTTTGCCTGGTCGTTCTACGTGCAGGCCGACGCGGACGCGTTCCTGTCCGCGCTTGCCGCGTGGTTGCAGGTGGCGCCGGGCACGAGCGTCCTGGCCGAGGTGAAAACGCGCGGCCAGTTTCTCCTGGTGCTGGACGGCTTCGAGCGGATGCAGTCCGACGAGCCGCCGCACGAGGTGCGCGACGAGTCTTTACGGCACTTTCTGGAGCGGTGCGCGGGGATCGGCGCGGGCGCGGCCTGCCTGTGCGCCAGCCGGCTTCCGCTTACGCTGGATGCGCCGGTGCGGGCGATTGCGCTGCACGGCCTGGAGTCCGACGACGCGGTGGCGCTGCTGCAAGCCCGCGGCCTGCCCGCCTCCCAGGACGCGTTGCGCGAGGTGGCGCGCCAGTATGCCGGGCACCCGCTCACGCTGTCGCTGGTGGCCGGCGCGGTGGGACAATTTCCGGAGGGCGAGGCCCCGCGCCACGCGGAGTTGTGGGCGAAGTCGGGCCTGGAGTGGCTGCGCGATAGCGGAGATCTCGCGCGCGGCGAGCGCATCGTGCGCGCGTTGCTGGAACGAGCGATTCGGCGTGACCTTGGGCGCCTGTACTCGGACCTGGCGGTGCTGCTCGATTGCCAGGGCAGACCGTCCGAAGCCATCGTCTACCTGCGGCGCGCGTATCGCGCGGCCGTGCGACACGAGCGCTGGACGGATGCGTGCGAGCACCTTCTGAAGTGGTGTGGCAACGCGGTGCTACGCGGTCGACTGCCGCTGGCGGTTAGATTGGCGGAGCGCGCAGACGCGCTCGTGAGGCGTTACTATCTGGCGGAGCATCAGAAATCGAGCAGGTTGTATTCAGCGTACGCCGCACATCTTTGCAGCGGCGCGCAGTCGTCTTGCAGCGAGTTGTGGCGGCGTAAATTCGATGAACCAGAGGCTGCCGTCGCGATTGACGTGCTACTTCGTGTGGGCATACCAGAGGTCGCCCTCGGGATGGCGGACCTTCGCTCCAATCATCTCGGCTGGCGCGTCTCAGGTGCTGCGGATCAAGCCCTGTTTCTGCGTCAGTCCGCGTTTTTTTATTCAAGGCTGCACGATGCGTCCTGGCTTCCCTCCCAGGCGGCTGCGATGATTCTTCAAGAGGGCTCCCTTGACCGTATCGCTCAATCCAGCCGGCTGGAGGGTCGCCGACCACTGCTGATCGAGGTATTGACCCTGCGCGCCCGGTTGCTCCGCTTGCATGGCCAGACCAGCGGCGCGCTTAACGACCTGGAGGAAGCCGAGGATCTCGCGCGCCGCTACGGCCTTGCGATCCATCTCGTCAACGTTTTGCTGGAGTCACGGCATTACTTCTGCGCCGATCCGGTGCGGGAGGCGCTGGAGATTGCGGCACGCCCCGAGGTGGATTATCGCTGGGGTGCGGTTGAGGCAAGAAACTGGCTGGCCCTGCGCGAGGCCATTTTCGACGACGCGGCCGTGGAGGCGGGACTTCAGGAAGTGATGGACGCGGTACGCGCGGTCGTTTGCGCGGGCGGCGAGATTCCGAAAGAGCCCGCGATGGAATCGGTCCCCACGATCACGTTGCGGGGCATTGCCCCCCTGGACCGCATAATTTTGGTCCCTGGACCGGAATCGTTGTCCCTGCAAATGCCGGTGGAGGAATGGCTTCACCACGAAATCGAGTTATTGATCGCTGACGATCGACAATTATCCCAGCGCTACGAGACGCTGTGGAATACGCTGTATGAAGCACAAATGCGTGATCGCGAACAGCCCGGCCCGACCTACCATCTTGCAGTGCTGCTGCTGCTCGAAGGCCGCATCCTCCCCGCCGCCACGGCGGCCGATGACTTGCTGGCCTCCCGCACGCCCTTTCCCGGCGCGGGCAACCTCGCGGCGGCCTGCCGGCACAGCGCGAAGGCTGCCCGCGACGTCCTCCTCCGGGCGGAGGCCGCCGAGCGTGAAGGAACGGCTGCCGTGCTATATGCCACCGCGTTCAACCTCGGGCACTTGCACGAGCATCTGGGCGATTTCGATGACGCCCGTCGCGCCTACCGACAGGCCCTGCACGTCGATTGGCGGGCGCCCGAGCCGCGCCGTCGGCTGCAGTTGATCGACGAATCTGTTGAAGCCCGCGAAAAGTGCCGGCGCTGCCTCACGCGTGCGATGCACGCGGTGGAAACCTGGAGCGCGACTGTAGGACAGTATCCCGCCGCGCTCGATGAACTGGCCCGCGGCCTGATGCGCGCCGCGCCGGCCTGTCCTGACGGGGGCGAATATCTCTACACGACGAATGGGGACCGAGCCCTGTTCGCGTGCCGCCGCCATCGCCTGCGCCGCGACTCGTCGCAAGGTGACCTCACGCCGCGGCCTCCGGTCTGCGTGCCCGATGGGGAGACGCTGCACTTCTTCACCGCCATGCGGGCCATCGGCGAGAAATTGCGACTCAATGAAACCCACTTGCGGGTGACCCGGAGTCGAGGTCACCGGTCGCGCTGAGATCGGTCGCGTGGCCCGGCACGATCCGACCCGGGACGGACGAGGTTTCTGCCCCCGGCTTGCTAAACTTGCAGGCACAGGCAACATCACTTCTGGGGGTACATCGTGGGCCGCTATATCGGGATCGCCGTGGTGCTGGTCTTCCTCTGGACGCTGGGCTGGGTGGAGGGCCTCGTCGACGACTTCTTCTTGAATCGGGCGCGCCCGCCGGCCGACCGTCCCGACCAGGCACCCTATGCGATTCCGCTGCCGCCCGGCTCGCGGGTGGACAGCCACGGCATCAGCGAGAACGACGACCAGAGCCTGTGGACGTACCAGTGGGAGGTCGTCGTGGACGCGCCCCTCAAGGACGTCGTGCTCTTCTACCGTGAGCGCTGGCCCGACGGGTACCGTGACACGGAGGACGGCGTGAGCTTCGAGTTCGTGCCGGCGCGCGCGTCCCCCGACGAGCCGGCCGCCATTCGGCTTGGTCAATCAGACGACGGCAAGACGTACCTGGAGATCAGCGAGACCGTGAAGTCGCAGGCGTGGCTGCCTCCAGCCTGGGTGCGCCAGTGGGGATTGTACCTCGGCCTGCTCGGTCTGGCGATCCTGGTCTGGGTGCTCGGCAGAGGCACCCTCGCGGAGTTGTTGGCACGCGTGATGATGTCGCGGCAGATGGCGGCCGGAGGAACGAAGTTGGCGCGCCTGGACCGCTCGCCGGCCGATCCGGTGGTGACCAAGTTCTGGAGCGACACCCAGACCATGCTGATGGCCACCGGCTTCGAGACGGCCTTCGACTTCTACAGCCCGTCGGTGGGACGCACCAATTACGCGCGCTTGATGACCCGAGAAAACAAGACTTTCGCGGTGCTTTACTACGTGCTCCTGGACCAGCATTCTTACACCTACGTGGATTTCGGCACCTTTTTCGAGGACGGCTCCTGCGTGACGACGACCTCGTCCCGCTTTGTCAGCGATATGAAGCGACCGCCGGAGTTTCCGCTGGAAACCGTGTCGGAAGGGACCGCCCCCTTAGACGAGTTGGTGGTGCACGAAAAGGCGGTTGCGCGGCATGGAAAGTCTGTGAAAACCGTGGCGTCCGAGGCGATTTTTGACGAGTGGTCGCGTGTTGAAAAGGCGATGTTTGAGTATCGAAAAAAGGTAGGTTTTCTGTCGAAGGAAGGCAAGGCGCGAATCATTGAGGAGAGCAAGGCGACGAGCGCTCCGCCGCCTCCTGCCCCCGCGCCGCCTCCCGTGCCACTTGCCCCGCTGCCGCGGCCGGATGGGCCGCCGCTGACCGCGCCGTCCGTCGCGTCAGCGCCGATCGCCACGATCGCCGCTCCGGCGGCACCGGTGGGAGATCCGCGAAAGGCATTTTTTGAGGAAATCCAGGCAATCATTCTTGCGACGCATCCGACCTGGGAAGTATCGGTCAAGACCGACATGGAATTGTGGGTGAGATCGGATGCGTTTCGCGACGTGGTCGACGTGGAGGCGCTGTATTATTTATGTCAGAAGCCGGGCATCGACCGCGAGAAGGCGATCCAGAGCTTCGTCGATCGCATCGGCGCGCACTGATCTCATCCGCGGCAAGCATGGCAGCTTAAGACAGGTCAAGCGTACAGCGCTTCGCTGTGCGGCACCGCGTCCTCGAAGATCCGGGTCTGGCGCGCCCAGCCCTCGTTAAACAGGCGGGACATCCAGAAATAGCCGGCGTGGGTGACGCCGTTGTAATACTCCAGCGGCGCTCCGATGCGCTCGGCGATGCGCTCGTCGACCTCTTCCGCGCAGAGGCGGCCCGGCACGAAATCCACGGCGCCCAGCACGTATCCCCACTCGGTGGCGAAGGACGGGATGAAAGCCTTGATGGACACCGTGTCTGGGAAAACCCGCTCCACCGTCTTGCGAATCAGGAAGTGCAGCCGGTTAAGGGTTAATTTGGCGTGCGTCGACTCAATGGAAACAATCCCCTCCGGCTCCAGCACCTCGCGGATGCGCGCGAAACATTCGCGCGTGAACAGCATGCGCAGCGGAGATTCCTCCAGCGGTTGGGGCAGGTCGTGAATCACGGCGTCGAATTTCTCGGTGCATCGCTCGAGGAATCCGCGCGCGTCCTCGTGGTGCAATTCGAGGCGTCGGTCGTCGAAACAGCCCTCGTGCCACTCGGGGAGCTGCGCCTTGCACATTTCCACCAGCTCGCCGTCGAGGTCCACCATGACCACCCGCTCGATGGTCTTGTAGCGCAGCACCTCGCGCACCGTGGCGCCCTCCCCGCCGCCCAGCACCAGCACGCTGCGCGGCGAGCGGGGCAGCGCAATCAGGGCCGGGTGCACCAGCGCCTCGTGGTAGGCGCGCTCGTCGAGCTGCGCCGACTGGATATCGCCGTCCAAAAACAGGATTTTCCCGTACGCGCGGTTGCGCGCCAGCACCACCTCCTGAAAGGCGGTCTGCCCGCGAAAAAGGATCTCCTCTCGCAGGTGGGAGTGGCGTTCCACCGGGGACATCTCTTCAACGTACCAGTCTTGCATGCGCGACCGATTCCCGCCCCAGCGACGGGCTCCTGTCGCGCGGACCCGTGATTGACCTCGAGCGGGACCCGCGCGACAGCCTGGAAGCCCGCGAGGTACGGCTCGACGGCCAGCATTCCCGCCTGTTCGAGGCCGGCGCGCGCACGCCGCGCATGCTCTCCGTGAAGGGCTGCGGCTGCACGCCGCCGCGCGTGGAGGGGGCGGTGGCACTCCCCCGGCGTCCGAGGCGGTGTGGAGGACGCCCGGGCGGGGATGTGGACCCGCACCCACGCCGCACCCCTCGACGACGCGAGGATTTCCGCGAATCGGCGCCAAACACGGACGCAATGATTGCAGACGGCTCGCTCGGGCGCTTTTTCATCATCCATCCGGACAAAACGAAGGTCGACTACCCCATCCCGGCGGCCGTCACCAGCATCGGCAGCGACGCGCAGAACGCGCTGTGCCTGACCCATCCCCAGGTGGCCCCCTTCCACTGCCGCCTCGAGTGGCGCCAGGGCCAGGCCTTCATCGTGGATCAGGCCTCGCCCGGCGGCACCTTCGTCAACCAGAACCGAGTTGCCGAGCAGGTGTTGCGCCAGGGCGACGTGGTGAAGGTGGGGGATTTCTTTCTGGTGTTCCACGCGCCCACGCCGTCCGGCGGTGGGGCGCCGGTCTTTGCGGTGCCGGGGGTGCAAACCGGGCCGATGCCCCAGCGCCCGCCGTCCGCCAGTGCTCACCCCTCCACGGTGCTCCCCGCGGTGGTGGCGGGGACGGTGAATCAGCAGTCCATGGGGTCCGGGGCCGGCACCATCCGCATCGGCCGCGATCCGGCCAACACGATTTCCCTCAACCATCCGCAGGTGTCGCGCTATCATGCGGAAATTGGCTGGCACGGCAACGCGTGGTACATCACCGACAACCGCAGCACCAACGGGACGTTTCTCAACGGGCAGCGCCTCGCCGCCCCCACCGTGCTCAATCGCGGCGACCGCATCAAGATCGGGGACTACTCGTTCTTCTTTGACGGCCAGAAACTGGAGCACTTCAGCGAGGAAGGCAACGCGCGCATCGACGCCATCAACCTGCGCCGCGAGGTGGGCAACAAGCAGATCATCCTGCAGGACGTTTCCTTATCGATCTACCCCCGAGAGTTTGTCGCGGTGGTGGGCGTGTCCGGCGCCGGAAAATCGACGCTGATCAACGCGCTCTCCGGATTCCGCCCGGCCGACTACGGCGTGGTGCTGTTCAACGGCCTGGACTATTATGAGAATATCGAAGCGCTGCGCAGCACGCTGGGCTACGTGCCGCAGGACGATATCATCCATCCGGAATTGACCACCGGCCGCGCGCTGCACTATGCGGCGAAGCTGCGCATGGCGGAGGATACCACGTCCGAGGAGATGGAGCGGCGCATCACCGAGGTGCTCGACGATCTGCAGCTCGAGGAGCGGCGCCAGGTGCCGGTGCACCGCCTGTCCGGCGGCCAGCGCAAGCGGGTGAGCATCGGCGTGGAATTGTTGACCAAGCCGCGGCTGTTCTATCTCGACGAGCCGACTTCCGGCCTCGACCCCGGCATGGAAGCGGAAATGATGCGCATTTTCCGCAAGCTTGCCGATCAGGGGCAAACCTTGATCTTGATCACCCACGCGACGCGCAACATCATGCTGTGCGACAAGGTGGTCTTTCTGGCGCGCGGCGGACATCTGGCCTTTTACGGCCCGCCGGCCGAGGCGCTGCAGTATTTCAACGCCACCGACTTCGCGGACATCTACATCAAGGTCGATCAGGAAAAATCCCCCCAGCAGTGGGATCAGGAGTACAAGCAGAGCCCGTATTACCAGAAATACGTGGCCGGCCGCCTGCACGAGGTGAACGACCTGGTGGCCCAGGCGCGCTCCAATCCGGCGGCGTCGATGCCGCTGTTCGCCTCCAGCGAGAAGCAGGTGTCGTTGCTGCGCCAGTTCGGCATCGTGGCCGGGCGTTACCTGGAGATATTGAGCCGCGACCGCATCAACATGGCGATCCTGCTGGCCCAGGCGCCGCTCCTCTCACTTGCGTTGCTGGTGCTGGTGTACAACACGCCGGACGTGTTCAAGCCGTTTACCATGGCCAACTTGAGCGACGCCGCGAAACTGGCCACCAAGGGCAAGATCATCTGCTTTTTGTTGACGTTCTTTTCCTTGATGTGCGGCACCATCAACTCGGTGCGCGAGATTGTCAAGGAGTATCCCATCTACAAGCGCGAGCGCACGGTAAACCTGGGGATTCTGCCTTACGTGCTGTCGAAGTTTTTCGTGCTGGCGGTGGTTTCCGCGTTTCAGACGGCGGTGTTCATCTCCATCGTGTTCTGGAAGGTGAATCCGCCGAAGGCGGTGGACGATTTCCATCTGCTGGCCTTCCTCACGCTGTTCATGGTCAACCTCGCGGGCGTTGCCATGGGGCTTGCGGTGAGCACCGGGGTAAACAACCAGAACACCGCGGTCACCATGCTGCCGATTGTCCTGCTGGTGCAGATCGTGCTGTCCGGCGCCCTGCTTCCGCTGGAGGGGCTGAAGGCGCTCTCGAGCCTCACCATCATGAAGTGGGGTTTCGAGATGATGGGCAAGATCACCGAGTTATGGAAGGTGCTGCCGGCGAAATCGGATTTCTCGCTGGGCGTGCCGGCCAACGTGCAGGCACTGGTGAACAGCGGCCAGGAGTACGCCAGCCAGTTTGACGTCAACTTCTGGGGCTATTTCGCCGCCCTGTCCGTCTTCGTGGTGTTCTTTTTGGCCATGGCGTGCATGTTCCAGCGCGCCAAGGACTTCCGCCGGGAGTAACTCAGTGGTCCGCCGCGCAAGTCTGATCATGAACGCGCGCCACTAAGCGCGGCTCGGCATACACCATCACGGCATAGCCGCCGACAATCAGGTAGTCAACTTTCTCGTCGTTGAAGCACTGCAACAGATCTCTGAAGTCTGGATTCATTGCTCCGCCCGCGTAACTTCAGAAATTCCTCCACCAGCGTCCACGCGGCGGCGTATCTCTCCGCGGGTGAATGCGCGCCCCAGAAGCGGCGATCGAAGTCCCGTCCGCTGGTTGCGTCGAGCGGGACGAACTGCGCCATGACGACCTTTCGCAAGGGCAAACACCTCGAGGTTGAAGTTCCATGCTTGCCCCCAAAATGCCTGTTGGCCTGCAGGGAATCGGCCCCCCGTGGAGGAATTTTCTTCAATGGCGTTGCGACGATGACGCCATCTGACCCGAGGAGGCCACCGTCTGATGAACTTCAAGCATTCCCTCATCGCCCTTGGCGCCCTGGTTGCCGGCGCCCTCACGACCTCCGCTCCGGTGATGGCCGCCGGCGATGTCGCGGTACTGGTGGTGGGCAAGAGCACCGACGCCGACCTCGCGGCGCGCGAACGCGCGGTCATCGACCAGTTGACCCGCAGCCGCTCGTCGCGCGGGTGGAACCACAAGGTGCTGCCCATCTACTCCTACCACTTCGACAAGACGGTGGAGCGCACGTACTGCGAGGAGCGTCTCAAGGTGAAGGGCGGCGACCTCATCGTGGTCGGCGTCGTCGAGCTGGAGAGCGGCGTGCCGGTGCGCTTCCTGCACCGCGAGAACGGCGTGAAGGACGCCGCCGCGGTGGCCTCCCAGGCGATGGAGCAGGCCCAGAAAGAACTGGCCTCGCACGGCGCGGTCGCGGTCAAGCCGACGGTCAAGGCGACGGTCAAGGCGATCGAGGCGAAGCCCGCCACGAAGCCAGTGGAATCCAGGCCGGCGGTGGTCGCCGAGACGCAGCCCGCCACGAAGCCGGTGGAGACGAAAACCGTCGTCGTCGAGACGAAGCCCGCGGTCAAGCCCGCTGAGACCAAACCGGTGGCCTCCAAGCCGATCGAGATCCCTGCGATCAAGCCGGTCGTCGTCGAGTCCCCCATCCCCATGGTGAAGGCGCCCGCCACCCGGCCCGTTGAGACGAAGCCCGTTGCCGTCGAAATCCCGAAGCCCGTCGAGAGCAAGCCCCCGCTGTCCGAGGGGACCCCGGTCCCGGTGGCCGACGAGAAGTGGAGCGTGCAGTTGGGGATGTTCTCCACGGTCGACAAGGCCCGCATTTTCGTGGAGTCCGCCAGGCCGGGCTGCCCGCAGATTGAAATCCGCAAGTCGTGGAAGGACGGCGTTGTCGTCTATCGCGTCCTCACGGGGATTTTCGCCAGCCAGGCCGAGGCCTACGCCCGCGCCAGGGAGTTGAAGGAAGCCGGCCTGTCCGCCTTCAGCGTGCGCATCGACAACACCATCGGGACTGTCGTTCCGTAGTGGCCGACCCGGGGGAGGCGCTGCGCGCGCTCCCTTCCATCGACCGCTTGTTGCAGGAGCCCGCCACGGCCGGGCTTCTTGCTTTGTACCCGCGCGCCGCGGTGGTGGAGACCCTTCGTGGCGTGGTGGACACTCTCCGCGCGCGTCTCCGCACCGGCGAGGACGCGCCCACCGAACGCCTCGTCGAGGATGCGGAGCGCATCCTGCAGCGGCGCTTTCAGCCGCGCCTGCGCCGGGTGGTGAACGCCACCGGCGTGGTCCTGCACACGAACCTGGGTCGGGCGCCGCTGTGCAACCCCGCGCTCGATGCCGTGGCCATGGCGTCCGGCTACGTCAACCTTGAGTTCGATCTGGAAAGCGGTCAGCGCGGGCATCGCTCCGACCACGTCGAGGATCTTCTCAAGGAGTTGACCGGCGCCGAGGCGGCCTGCGTGGTGAACAATAACGCCGCGTCGGTGCTCCTGCTCCTCGACGAGCTGGCGCGCGGCCGCGAGGTCATCGTGGCGCGCTCCGAGCTGATCGAGATCGGCGGCGCGTTTCGCCTGCCGGACGTCCTCGAGCGCAGCGGCGCCACACTCGTTGAGGTGGGCGCCACCAACAAGTGCTACGCGCGCGACTACGAGCGGGCCATCACCGAGAATACGGCCCTGCTGCTCAAGACGCATCCCAGCAATTTCCGCATCGTCGGCTTCACCCACGAGGTCACCCTGGAGGAGTTAGCCGAGCTTGGCCGCCGCAAGAACCTCCCCACCGCGATGGATCTGGGCTCCGGCGTCTTCGTGGAGCTGGCCCGCTGGGGATTGCCGGCGGAGCCGACGGTGAGCCGCTGCGTTTCGTCCGGCGTGGATCTCGTGTGCTTCTCGGGGGACAAGCTGATGGGCGGCCCGCAGGCGGGCATCCTGGTCGGGCGCCGCGAGATCATCGCGCGGCTGGCCCGCAATCCGCTGATGCGCGCCTTCCGCTGCGACAAGATGACGCTGGCCGCGCTGCAGGCGACGTTGTCGGTGTACCGCTATCCCGAGCGCCTGCCGCGCGGCATCCCCGCGCTGGAGATGCTGACCCGCGCGGCGGAGGCGCTGGAGGCGCCGGCCCGCGCCCTGGCTGAGCGGCTGCGCGCGGTGCTGGATGCCCAGACCCGCGTGGAGGCCTGCCCGGGGATGTCCCTGCCGGGCGGCGGCTCGCTGCCGGCCACGGAAATCCCCACCTGGATGGTCCGCATCACGCCGGCCGGACACTGGGCGGAGCGCCTGCGTCAGGCCGAGTATCCGGTCATCGCGCGCACCGAGGAGGACGCGTTCATCCTCGACGTGCGCACGCTGCTCGAGGGCGACGAGGAGCGCATCGTCGCCGGCTTCGTCAGCAGTTCGCCGAGTCCCGCATCTCCGCGCGCGGTTGATTGACCTTGAGCGGGCCTCCACTTTGCGGGTAAGCCTCGCGCTTGCGGAGGATAGTGTACCAGCTCAGGCCGGCCTGGGCCGCCTCCAGGGTGAGAAACTCGAACAGCACGCGGTCGTCGTGGACCGGCACGCCCCACTCGTCGTCGTGGTAGGCGACGTAGTCCGGCTTGGAAAGATCCACCCACGGGCAGCGGTTCACTTGCCGAATACCAGAAAATACTGATAGGGAAGAAAATCCGGCGACTCCTTCAGTACGAAGCCGGCCCGCTGCGCTTCGGCGATCATGTCGTTCCGCGAGATCCGCATTTCCGGGGGAGGTCCCACCGGCGTCGGCCTCGCTTGAAAATCCACGACAGCGAGGCGGCCATTCTTCTTGAGCGCCTTCTTGATCTTGGGATAATAGGCCGCGCGGTTTTCGATGTGGTGGACGGTGTCCACGATCAGCACGAGATCCACCGAATTCGCGGCCAGTTCGGGGTCGTCCGGCTTCACGACGCGCGCCACCAGATTCGGCTGATTTTCCTTGCGGGCCCGCTCGGCCATGTACGCGACCAGCGTCGGCTCGACGTCGAGGGCCAGCACCTTGCGCGCCACCCGTGCGATGCGCCGGGAAAAATACCCGGTGGAGGCTCCGATATCCGCCACCACGTCCCCTGATTGCAGCCGCAGGGCGGCCACGACTTCATCCGGCTTCTGCCACGTCGCGCGGGCCGGGTCTTCGAACATGCGCACGGCGCGCTTGACGTCCCCGAAGTCGTGATGGTGCTGGGCCCCCAGGGGAGCTGCCACGAAAAGCAAGAGCAAGAGGCACATGCGCATGGGGACTCATTCCTCGCCCCGCGGCCGCTCCCTCCGAGGGGTTGATTACAGCAAGATCGGAGTGGGCTTCCGCGTCACGCCGAGTCGGAGCGGTTCGCCCCTGACGCTGCGAGTTCTGCGCGAACGCATCTCGGCCATCGTCCACCGCACAGGTCCACGTACCCGCTCTGCTTGTCGCCGTTCGCTGACTTTGCTAGAATGTCAGCGAAAGGTGACATTCCGGCATGCAAATCAACACGCCCTCCGATCTCGGGGGCATCATCCGGGCGCGCCGTCGTCGACTGGGCCTTGACCAACGCACGCTGGCCGAACGCGCGGGCGTCAGCCGCCAGTGGATCGTTGAGGTCGAGAAGGGGAAGCCGCGCGCCGAAATCGGATTGTTGCTCCAGTCCCTCAATGCTTTGGGCCTTCACCTGCGGGCGGAATCCGCCGAGGCCGCTTCCGCGCCTCCCGCCGACGGCGTCGATATCGATGCTGTCATCGACCGTGCCAGAGGCAAGCCCTCGTGAGCGGAAATCGCCTGATCGCGCTGATGAACGGGACGGAGATCGGCGACGTCGATCGGGATCGGCGCGCTCGACTCACCTTAACCTACCGAGCCGACTGGCGGACATTTTCGGACGCCGTTCCGCTGTCCATCTCCATGCCGCTCGCGATCGCGGAGCACGGGGAGGCGCGCATCCAGGCATTTCTCTGGAATCTTCTGCCCGACAACGAACTTACGCTCCAGCGATGGGCCCGGCAATTTCACGTCTCCGCCCGCAATGTTTTCGCGCTGCTTGAGCATGTGGGGGAAGACTGTGCCGGTGCCGTGCAATTTGTCAGCCCCGATCGACTGGACGCTTTTCAGTCACCGCACCACGCGGAAATTGAATGGCTGGACGAGGGCGACGTCGCCGAGCGTCTGCGCTTGCTGCGGCGCGATCAC
>VGFD01000081.1 GCA_016868975.1 Armatimonadota bacterium
AATCACTTATCTGTCAATCACTTATCTGTCAATCACTTATCTGTCAATCACTTATCTGTAATCACTTATCCGTCAACACGCACCCCGCGACTCTTCCGGGTCGCGACAGCGTCGACAGCGTCGTCGACAGCGTAATTCAATCACTTATCCGTCACTTATCCGTGATCGCCGAGCGCTTGCCATCCGCCGTCGATGGAGCGGATTTGCGCGTCGTTGCACAGCGTGGCACAGTGGAGCAATTCCGTGGGAAGCGGCATCCCCACCACTTCCCCCAGCGGCGCGTACCCTTCGCCGAGAATCGTCACCGCGCCGCTCGACGGCGACCACGCTCGGCTTACCGTCATCTCGTTGCGGGTGAGCGTGCCGGTCTTGTCGGTGCAGATGACGGTTGCCGCCCCCAACGTCTCGACGGCGCTCAAGCGGCGGACCAGCGCGCCTCTGCGCGCCATGCGCTGCATTCCCAGCGCCAGCGTGATGGTGGTGATGGCGGGGAGCCCCTCGGGGATGGCGGCCACGGCGAGACTCACCGCCTGCAGGAGTAATGCCGACCAGGTGCGTCCGCCCTGCAACCATCCCCACGCCATCAGGAGCAGCGAGAGTCCGAGACAGATCCAGAGCACCGAGCCGCCGAACCGCTCCAACTGCGCCTGCAGCGGCGTTTTTTCCGCCACGAAGCCGCGCATCAGCGCGCCAATCTTGCCCAGCTCCGTGTGCGCGCCGGTTGCCGCGACTTCGGCGAGGGCCGTGCCACGCACGACCGTCGTGCCGGCAAACAGGCGATCGTGTCGCGCTGCAAGCGGAGTGCGCGCGTCCGTCGGCGGGGCCGCGGATTTCTCCACCAGCGTGCTCTCTCCGGTGAGCGCGCTTTCCTGCGTGGCGAGGAATGCGCTGCGCAACAGGCGCGCGTCCGCGGCCACCGCGTCTCCCGCCTGAATTTCGAGCACGTCGCAGGGCACAAGCTCGCTGGCCGGGATCACGGTCCGCCGGCCGTCGCGTCGTACGCGCGCGGTTACTTCCACCATTCGCTGAAGGGAGTGGAGCGCGGACTGCGCCTTACGCTCCTGAAACACTCCGAGGAACGCGTTGAGACTCACGATCGCGCCAATCGCCAGCGCGTCACCGAAGCGGGCGAGGAAGGTCGCGGATGTCTCCTGAGCGATCCCGTTCACCGCAGCCACCACGGCCGCCGCCAGCAGCGTCAGCACCAGCGGGCTGGCGAGCTGCTCGACCACCTGCGCGACGATGCCGCGTGCGGCCGGCTCCGGCAGGCTGTTCGGGCCGCGACGCGCCAGCCGCTCACGCGCTTCGACGCTGGTCAATCCGGAATCGACCGGGTCCGGCGTTGGAGGCGGAATTATCTCCCGCAAGGGATTTCCGAGGTGGATCGGATTGGTGGAGCCTGACATCGCAACATCACCGTAGCCGAGACGGGTAAATTATGCTTATACTTTCAGACCACGGGATCGAAAAGTGCTCGAATCCGCCGTCGCGATTCCTGCCGGCTCGCGATCTGTCGTTTATCACGCAGCTCCGGGCCGCTGGGAAGCATGTATCCCAACTGCAGTACGTTAAATAGCTGCCGCACCGTGTCGGAAACCGATCCAATGCGCAGATCCCGGCGTCGGCCCCGCTGCGTTTCCTGGGCGTGGACCAGCATGCGCGCCGCGGTCGAGTCCATGACCTTCACGCGCCCGAGGTCGACCACGACGTGCGCATGATCTTTCCGCATCAAGACGTCAAGGGTTGCCTCGAGGTCCCTGCAGTTACTGTCGTCAACGACGCCGTCCACCACCACATGTGGCGCACAAGCATCTGGAATCACGGTCATTTCAAGTCTGGCACAACGTGATGTCATGAGCAACCCCCGATATTGACTACGGCGACAATCGTACACGGCAAGGACACGGAGTGGAATCGGTTCGCCACCTGACATCAAGTGGCGACCTGGCCACCAACCGCTCGAGCGTCGGCGCTTCGAGCTCGGTCGATGACGCGCATCGGGCCGTGGCGGGAGAGTAGAATTCAGGTCCGAGCCGCATGTGCACGTGCCGTCCGCCGCTGTATTCTTGAAGCGTACCCTTCCAAGGAGGCTCTGGCCAATGCTGGTGCGTGAGATCATGACTCCCGACCCGATTACCGTCGAATGCGTCACGCCTTTGGCGGAGGCCATCGGGTTGATGCGCGAGCGATGCGTCCGCCGCCTTCCCGTAATGCGTGACACAACGCTCATTGGTATCGTCACCGATCGAGATCTACGCGACGCGACTCCCCCGGAGGCCACTCGAATGTCCCTCTGGGAACTCGGCTACTCGCTGGCTCGTGCGCCCGTTGAGCGGTTTATGGCTCCGGATGTCGCCACGGTCCGTTCCGACGATCCCTTCGAGAAAGTGGCCATGCTCATGTATCGTCGGAAAATAGGCGGCATCCCCGTCGTGGATGACGGCCGGTTGGTAGGAATTGTAACCGAATCAGACGTTTTTCGCACCATCATCCGTTCACAGGGCGCATGGCAAAAGCCGGAGCCAATTGCGCTGGCCGACGCGGTGATCTAAGCACGCCGCGGAATTAAAAAAAGGCTCACGGCACTATCGCTGCGCCGCCCGTCTCTTGCATTGTCCCGGCAAATCCTACTCGGTGGCGACAGGCCATGCTTGATCGCCCCCGCGGCGCCGGCCAGGCAGGAGTTGGGTTCCGGGCGGGAGAAACGCCAACCGCGCCACGCCCGGAGAGGGGGAGCGACGATGCGCCCGCACGCACGATATTCCGCAACCGCACACCGCCCGACGCCGTCGGAGCACGACACCTTCCCGCGCTGCCCCCCCGGCGCCGCGCGGAGGATTCTCCCATGAACGTGCTCGTGTGCGCCTACTGCGCGGTGGAGCCGAGCGGGCAGTTGCTCATCGGCACCTACAAGCGCGCGTTGCGCGTCGGCATGGGTCTGCATGCGCGGGGACACCGCGTCGGAATGTTTGCCGGAGGACGGGAATATTTTTCCGACGATCTCACGCAGCGCGCCCATGAAGCATTTTATTTCGTGGAGGCCGACTCGCCCTTCGCCAACGCGCGGAAGCTGAGCGACAGCATCCTCCAGGGAATTCGGAGACACCGTCCCGACATCGTCGCCATCGCGGAGGTACCGCTTGGCGGCCCTCTGCTTGAGTGCGCGCTGCACGCGATTGATGAGGGCATCCCGGTCGTATTTCTCGACAACGCATATAATCCGAAGTTTGTGGAATTCTTTTGCCAGAAGCACGGCGCCCTGGCGGACGGCGTCGTGCTCACCGGGCTCCCCGCCTGCCATGCGGCGTTGCGCGAAGCATACCTGTGCCAGACCACTCCGTTTCTCACGCCCCAGGCAGAGCGAGCGCGGGCCATACTGCCGCGGATGCAAGAGGGCGAGCGCCTGGTGACCGTGCTGGGCTACGACGACGGCGTGCTGGCCATGGCGAAAAACGTCCTCCGCGGGCTCGCCGACCTGCCCCTGCGCGCCGTCATCGTGACGCGGGACGCCGAGGCCGCGACACGCGACATGACGATGCCGGTACACGTCCTTCCGCCGCCGCAAGATGGAACGCTGTTCGGCCTGCTGCAAATTTCCGACCTGGTTATCGGCAAGTCCGCATTTCAGCAGATCACCGAGAGCCTGGCGCTGGGGACTCCGTTTCTGGGCCTCTTCTACGAAACGTTTTTCGATCCGGAGATCCTGCCGCCGGAAACCTATCCGTATTTCCACGTCACGCGGCGCAACGGATCCGTGGAAGAGACGTGCGCAGCCGCCCGCCGCCTGCTGGCGCGCAACGGGCACGCCGCGCCGCTCCCCTCCGCCCAGGCCGTCGACGGCATCGATCAGGCCATCGCGTTTCTGGAAGGATTGCCGCGCGCGCCGCGCACCGACACGGGCCCCACTTGCGCGTCGCTGGGATTTTCGGGGGCGCGCCTGCAACAAGCCCTGGGTTCCGCGGCGCCGCCGTCGGTCGTGCGATGCTGCCGCGTGCGCAACATGCAGGCCCGCGAGTTGTACTCGGTTGTGGCCGGCGAACCGGGCGCGCTGCGCCGTCTCTGGGGGTCTCGCTTTCACTCGGTCGAGGCGCTGCGTGCCGACCTCGCCGCTCCGGACGACCTGGGGCGCCGCGTCCGCTTCGTCAGCGAAGACCCACCGCTCGTGCTCGAAGACGACCTGGGGTACGATGCGCTGCCCGCCCTGGGCCTCGACTAGGATGTCCGGCGGCGTTCACATCCTGAACTATCACCACGTCCACGACGGTCCGGACGGCGCCTTTCGCATCACGCCCGAGAAGTTCCGCAGCCAGATGGAAGCGCTGCTCGCCCAATGGTACGTTCCCATAACCCTGGAAACGCTGCTGGACGCGCGCCGCGGCGGGCCGCTTCCGGCGCACGCGATCCTGGTCAGCTTCGACGACGGCTACCAGGACTTTGTCCTGCACGCGTGGCCGGTTCTGCGCGCGCTGCACGTGCCGGCCACCCTGTTTGTCATCGCCGACGCGATCGGCGGCGTAAACGACTGGGACGACTTGCCCGGCCCACCCCACCGCCACTTGAGCGCGGAGCAACTGCGGACGCTTGTGCGGGAAGGCTGCTCTTTCGGCTCACACTCCCGCTCGCACCCCATGCTCACGCGCGTCGACGCGGCGCGCCTGCACGAGGAGGTCGCCGGGTCGCGGGCCGTGCTGGAGTCGCTGCTGGAGGTTCCGGTGCGCGCCTTCGCCTATCCGGGCGGACACCGCGACGAGCGTGTGAAGAACGTGGTGGCCGCCCATTACGAGATGGCATTCGCCACGGACGTTCCGGCGGCGGGCGATCCGTACGACGCGCCGCGCTTCGATCCGAGCTTCTGCCGCAACGCGACCGCCCTGCTGGCCCATTTGCACGCGACACCCGCGTTCACGTTGACCTAGCGCCTGGCAACCACGGGGTGCTGAAGACGCAGGTTTTCTTCCACGAGCGACATCTGCGTTCATGTTGACCTAACCCTGGCAATAGCCGAAGCGCGCACAGAACCCCGCCGTATCGGCAAGCAGCGCTTCCGCTTCGGCGGGCGAAAGCACTTGCGGGAATTTTCCCACGCGACCGTCCCCCACGTGGCCCGCATGCCACTGCGTCAACGGATCGGCCGCGAGCGGTCCGGGATCTTCCCCGAAGGCGCCCTCCGCGGAGAGAGTCGCGATGTCCGCGGCCACCCGAGACGGCAGCAAGCCGTCGTGGATGGCGTCGACGCGGGGGGCGGAGACGGTCACTCCCAGGAAATCCGCGATGCGCCGCACGGTGCCCGAAGTGCGCGTGAAGCCGTCCTCGTAGCGCAGCACCAGGGGCGCGCACGCCTCGACCAGCGCGCACAAGCGGTCGGCGCTTACCACGAGGGCCTGCCGCAGGTCGAGATGGGGAACGGCAAAGCGCTGCCGCATGGAGGCCAGCGCATCCCGCGGATCGCGTACCGTCAGCACGACCGGGACGCCTCGCTGCCGCACGAATGCGCGCATGGATGCATCCGGAAGATGGCTCTTCACCACCAGCACGGGCGCCTCCGCGGCGGTGTCGGGCAGATCCACGTCCTGGTCCGCGAATGCCCCCGGGGCGTCGTCGAGCAAGCGGCGCACCACGTTGTAGGCCCAGGTGGAACCGCTGCCGTAGAGTCCGGCGGCGAGCACCACCCGCCGCTGTGGCCAGCGTGCGGCGGAGGTCGGAGGCGCCGTGGAGATCCACATCGCGGGCCCTTGCGCCATGGGATACGCAGAGCCCTTCCAGCGAATGATGAAGGAAATTCATTGGCAGCTTCCGAATCAAAACCGACCGGTCAGTGAACCGGTCAGTGACCGACCGACCGGTCAGTGACCGGTCAGTGGCGGGGGAGCACCCGCGCCTTGGAGGAAGGACTGTTGCTCGCCGAACGAGTCCGCCAGCGTGCAGGTTTTCGATCGCATTTTTCGCGTGTGCCGACGGCCGTCATCATCGCCGTCCTCGTGTGGCTGCTGTCGCGGGGCGCCGCCATCGCGGAGCCAATCCCACCCACGGCGCCGTTCCCCACCGCCATCGCCGAGCCAACCCCTTCCGCGGCACCGTTCCCCACCTCCCTGCCGGGGCAAAACCCGACCTCGCAACGCATGCGCATTGGCCGGCAAGAGGCGCTCGAGATCGCCCTCCTCAACAGCCCCACGCTGCTCAGCGGACTGGCGCAGATTCGCAGCGCGCGTCTCAACATACAACTCCAGAAGATCCCCATGCGCACCACCTTTACCCTCCTCAACGACGTTACGCGGGTCGTTACGCCCGGCAGCCAGGTGTCCGACAACAGCCTCAACTCCTATGCGCTGGCCCTCAACATCAACCAGACAATCTCGACGTTTGGCCGCGTGAAGTGGGGCGTGCTGCAAGCGCGCCTCACCGAGAAGCAGATCGCCCAGGACTACCGCACCGCCGTGGAAGTGCTGCTGCAGAACGTCGACACCCTCTATATCAAGTCAATCCTGGCCCTCGAGCTGGTGCGGGTGGCCGACACCCTGCGCATCGGGCGGAAAATGTTCTTGGAGACGTCCTTGATGCTCTTCAAGATGGGCGTGGCGGCGGAGTACGACGTGCTGCAGTACCACTCGGCGCTCACCCAGGCCGAGCAGACCTTGCAGGCGGCCCAGAACAACGCGCAGCAATCGCGGGTGTTACTGCTTACGCAGCTCGGCATCCGTCCCGACATGCCGGTCGATCTGGTCTACCAGAACCTCCCGGTCGCGCCGCCCCCGGACGGCATTGAAGACGGTATGGCGCGCGCGCTGCGGCAGCGCCCCGAGCTGGCCGCCCTGCGTTGGGCGGTGCACGCCGCCGAAGCGCAGGCGCAGGTTGCGGCCCGCACCAATACGCCCACGCTCGGGCTGCAGACCACCTACCAGGGCCTCAACGACACCAACGGCAGTCCCGATAACGAGTGGACCGCCGGAATGACCCTTTCGTATCTCTTCGGGGATGGCGGGCAGGCGCGGCTGTTGCGCAACGTGGCGCGCGAGACGCTGGTTTCCACGAAGCAATCCCTGGAGTCGTCGCGCCGCACCGTGGAGCAGGACGTGGCCAGCGCCTATGCCGACCTCGTCAGCCTGTGGCAACAGAAGGCCACCGCCGAGACCAACGTCGGGCAGGCGCGCGAAGCCCTGAAGATTGCCGAGCTGCGCTACCGCGAAGGGGTTTCCGGCAGCGTCGAGCTGCTCAGCTCGCAGCAAGCCTACGGGACCACGATGGAAACGTTTGCCGACGTCATCGCCAGTTACCACGTGGCGCTGGTAAACTGGCGCCGGGCCATCAGCGGGGAATGGCCGGTCCAGCTGCCACCGAGCCTGCAGGTGGACTGGGAAACGCCTCTTCCCCTGCCGGAAGAGAGCCCGAAGGGGCCGATGGAGAATCCATGAAGGCAATGCGATTTTGGATTGTGTCGGCCATCCTGCTGCTCCTCTTCGTGCCCGGGTGCACCGGACGGCCCGCTTCCCGGACGCAGCAACTGGTGAAGGTAGCGCGCGCTCAGCACGGGGAGCTGCCCGAGGTGGTCAGCTTCGGCGGGCACCTGCGCGCGTTGCGGCGCGCGTCCGTAAGTCCCAATGAGTCGGGGGTGGTGGCGGACATCTACGTGAACGAAGGAGACCGCGTGTCGGCCGGCCAGCCCCTGCTCAAGCTGGACATCCAGGATTTGAGGGACCGCATTCAAGCCCAGATCTCCATTGTCGCTGCCGCACGCTCCAGGGTGGACGAGCTGGAGTCTCAGGTGACGCTCTCCCGCGTGGACCTCGATTCGAGCGTGCGGCAGTCCCAGCTTACCGTGCGCCAGGAGCGCATCAACCTCGAAGAGGCCCGCGTCCGCCTCACGTCGATGAACTCTGACCTCAAGCGCAAGCGCGAGCTGTATGCCGGAAAGGCCATCCCCTACACCCAGATCGAGGCCGCACAGTTGACCTGCCGCCTTGGAGAGGATCAGGTCCTGGTCGCCGAGCAGAGAGTGGCGGCGGCGGAACAGACGCTCATCACGGCACGCGCCAGCGCGCCAAAGATCGCGGTCCAGTCCGCGCAGGTGCGGTCCGCCCGCAGCGCGCTGGACCTGGCCGAGGACCAGCTCGAGGCGCTGCAAGCGGCGCTGGCTCGGTCCGTCGTGAGGTCGCCCATCGCCGGGTCGGTGGTTACCGTGAGCGCGGCGCCAGGCCAGTCCGTGTCCGCCGCTGGCGCGCCGCTGTTCCTCATCGTGGACAACGCCTCGGTCGAATTCCTGGCGTCCGTCGACCAGCACACGTTCAAGCTGATCCGCGATGGCGCCAGCCTCTCGCTCACGCCCCTCGGCGCTCCGGACGAGACCTTCGAAGCCCGCATGTCAAACGTCATCCCGAGCTGGGATGACAAGACCCGTACGGTACGCGTGCGCTTCCGCGTGACCGGCGGCGGGGGGGGTCTCATGGACGGCCTCGCGGTGCGCGCCCACCTGCAGGCGCGCGCCCACACCGGAGTGCTCATCCCGCGCGACGCCCTGGCGACCGACCCCAGCGGGAAGTACGTGGTCGTGGTGCGCGATCACACGGCCCACCGCCAACGCGTGGTCGTGGGGTACGAGGACGAGCGGAACGCGCTGATCACGCGCGGGATCACGGCCGGTGAGTGGGTGGCCGCGGACGGCGCGCCGGACCTGACGGACGGGCAGCGGGTGCAGCCAGTGTTGTAGGCGGCGGCGCCAGCTGCGACATGCTCCTGACGAGCCTCAAGCCAACTGGCGCTCGACCAGCTCGCGGAAAGGGCCGTCCCGGGCAACCAGCTCCTCGTACGTCCCGGACTGAACGACCCGGCCGTGGATTATCACGTAGATGCGGTCCGCCCCGCGGATGGTGCTGAGGCGGTGGGCGATGACCACCCGCGTCGCGTTCATGCCCTGCAAGTTGGCCGTGACCTCCTGCTGGACTTGCGCGTCGAGCGCGCTGGTCGCCTCGTCCAAGTAGAGGTACTTCGGCCTGCCCACCACGGCGCGCGCGATCATGAGGCGCTGCCGCTGGCCACCAGAGAACGTGGCGGCCTCCTCCATGAGCACGGTGTGCATCCCCATGGGGAGCGCTTTGATGTCGTCGTCGATGCCCGCGACGCGTGCTGCTTCCCAGGCGTCGTCCATGGACAACAGCGCGCTGCCCACGATGTTGGTGAAGATGTCGCCGGCCATCAGCTTGCCGTCCTGGAGCACGACGCCGAGCTGGCGGCGCACTGCCTGCACGTCGACGGTGGACAGCGCCTGCTGATCATACAACACGTCGCCCGCCTCCGGGCGCTCGAAGCCCAGCAGCAGGCGGAGGATGGTGCTCTTGCCGCTCCCGGAGGGTCCCACGACGGCCACCAACTGGCCCGGCAGCGCCTCGATCGTGACGTTGTCCAGTATAAGAGGTCCGTCCTGGCGATAGCGGAAGTTGACGCCGTCCAGCTTCACGGTGCCTTCCAGCACGCCGGGATCGGGGTGGCTCTCGTCACATTCCAGCGGCGCCTCCAGCATCGGCTGGGCGCGCTTGAGCAAGGGCCCGACCGTCATCAACGCGTTGAGTGCCCCGGCCAGCCCCAGCAGTCCGGCCTGGAACTGGCCGAACGCGCCGAAAAACGCCACGAATTCCGAGGTTGTCATGGCTTTATACTGGTTCGCGGCCACGAACACGAAAAAACACATGGTGGTCAGGACCGGAAAGGAAGCCTGGAAGGCGCCCACCTGCGCCTCGATCATCCGATTCTCCAGGACCAGCCGGCGCTGGTGCGCGAACAGCTTCGCCCATTGTCCGAAGGCGCGTCCCTCCGCGCCGGCCACGCGGATTTTCGCGATGCCGCGCAGCAATTGCAGCACGCGTCCGCTGATCTGGCCGGACAAGCGGGCAATGTCGTCGGTGCGCGTTCGATAATTGATCCCCGCCCAGAGGCATACCGCGAACATGACGAGCACCAGCAAGCTGCCCATCACCGCCATTGGAGGGCTGTAATAAAATAAGAGCAGGAAGCTGAAACCGGAAAACGCGGCGCCCATTACCGCTTGCAGATTGCCGCCCGCCAGGATTTCGCGAATATGGTTGATGCCAAGCACGCGCTGGCCCAGGTCGCCGGCCGTGAAGCGACGGAAGAAATCGGGTTGCAGCATGAGCAGCCGCATCATGACCGCGCCCTGCAGGTCCGCGTCGGTGCGTCCCTCAAGACGCAGCAAGGCGACCGAGCGCGCCATTTGAAACGCGGTGGAGCAAAGCGTGGCGGCGATCAACCCGATGCCGACGTTGACGACCTGGCTGCGGATGCCGTGCGGAATGACCTCTCCCACCAGGAATCCGGTGGCCACCGGCATGACGACCGCAAGCACGCTCATGATCATGCCGAGAATCCCCACGCGCTTGAGGTCCATGCCAGAGAAGCGCATGCAAAAACGGAGCAGGTCCACGCCGCCCAGAGCGCGCTCCGGCAGGGGACGCAGGAAGGCGTAAGCCTGATCGTCGATGGTGGCGGCGACGGCGGGTGTCAGCCGCATCCGCCGCTCCTTCACGACGTCCACCAGATCGTAGCGCGTGGACGAGCGTGGCAGCAGCGCCACCGGATGCGGATCGTCGCGCGTGAATGCCAGCATGGGGCCGCTGTCGTGGCGCCACCAGTTGGCGGTCAGCAGCACCTCGCGCACGCACACGCGGGAGGCGCGCGCCACCTGGGTGATGAGGTCCGACTTGTCGGTCTTGCTCGACTGCGGCGGCCGCCGGAATTTGATTTCCTGTACTTCGCCGATCAGGTGACAGGTGCGCAGCAGCGCTTCCAGAGGGGGCGCCTCGCCGCCCACCATGCGGGGCGCGGTGCGAAAGCGCAGGATGGACGCCAGATCCATCACGGCGTCTCCCACCGAGCGCTGCTCGAATGCGTAGCGCGCCTCGATCTCGCGCGCTTGCTCGGTCGCGCGCTGGGAGGCGTGGAGCGCGGCGGAGTGCAGCGCCAGGGCGTGGAACGCGGCCACGCCCGCCCAGCCGTCCGGTCCCTGGAGGACCGCGTCGTCCGCGACCACCTCGAGCTGCGCGTCGTCCAGCGCCGCCAACCAGCCGGCCGCGGGGAGGGGCAGGGTGAGCGGCGCCGGCGGCACGTTCGCGTCGTCTAATCCCTGGAAGCTGAGCCGCCCGCTCAGGCACCGCACCCAGGTTACGGCTTCGCGACCGCGCGCCGCGGCCTCCGGTGGAAGCTGTACCGTGACGCCCGGCGCCAGCACGATGGCCTGGTCCGGGGCGTTGATGAAGCACACCGCCTGCCCGAGACGCGCCAGGTGCGCGGTCACCATGGCGCGCACCGGAGCCGCCAGACGAGGATCTCGCGACGCCTCCGCCAGCGCTGCCAGCGGCACGCGAAGAATGCGCGCGGCGTTGTTGCCGACAGCCAGGAGGCTGTGGCCGTCGATCGCGGCGGCGCCCATGAACAGTCCGCCGGGCGGCACCTGAAAAAGAGGCTTGCGGGCGCCCGCCTCCTGAGCGGAGATCAGGAATATCTCGACAAAAGCGTGCTCGGCCGGCGCAAGAAGCCAGGCCACATCCACTCGGTCCGCGGCAAGGGGGCGGTTGGCCCCGCCGGTTTCCCAGGCGGCGCCTTCCACCTCTGAAAGGGAGGTGATGAGGTCGGCGGACATCTACACCACCGCCGTGGCCGCCTCGGCCGCGACCATTTCGGCGTGGATGAGGCGCCGATAGACTCCTGGCACGTCTTTGAGCGTGTCGTGGGTGCCGCGCTGGGCAACCTTGCCCTCTTCCAGGACAATGATCTCGTCGCAGTCGCGAATCGTGCTGAGGCGGTGCGCGACGATGATGCAGGTGAGGCCGCGCATGCGCAGCCGGTCGTCGATGGACTTCTCCACCAGGGCGTCCAGGGCGCTGGTGGCCTCGTCCAGCACGATGATCGCTGGATCCAGCGCGAGCGCGCGGGCGATCTCCAGGCGCTGCCGCTGCCCGCCGCTCAAGTCGCGTCCGCCCTCAAGAACGGTGCTGTCAAGCCCTCCCGGCCGCTCCAGGATCTCGCGATCCACCGCCGCGTCCCGCAGCGCGCGCAGCAGCGTCGCGTCGTCGATCAGCGGATTCCACATGCTGAGGTTGTCGCGGATGGTGCCGTCGAACAGCACGATCTCCTGGTCCACGTAGGCAAGGCTGGCCGACAGCACCTCCGGCGGGACCTGGTCACGCGGCGTGCCGTCGAACAGCACCTCCCCGCCCCACGGTGCGTACAGGCCGCACAGGATGCGTCCCACAGTGCTCTTGCCGCTGCCGGTGGTGCCCACGATGGCGATGCGCGCGCCCGGCCGCGCAACCAGGTTGAAGTCGGACAGCAGGGGCTCATTCGTCTTGCTGTAGCCGAAGGTAATGCCGCGCAGCTCCAGGTTGCCGCTCAACTTGCCCCGTCCGGCCGCGGCCGCCTCCGGGTTCCACGCCAGGGCGCGGTTCTCGAGCACGTCGTCAAGTCGGCTCATGTCGCCGAGCGCCTCCTGGATGTCCGTCCCGTATTCGAGCAGGATGTTCACCGGCGACAGAAAGCTCCCCATCAAGGACATGAACGCCATCAGCATGCCGACGCTCATCTGGCCATTGAGCACGCTGAGCGCGCCCAACGTCAGGATGGCCACGTTTCCCAGGCTGTTGGTGAGCATGGGCATGGTGGACAGCACCTGCGCCGTGAAGCCCAGCTCCTGCTGGGAAGTGATCACCTGCGCCTGGTAGCCGGCCCAGCGCGTCATGAGGTCGCCTTCACGGCCGGACGCTTTCAGCGTGTCCATCATCTGGATGCCGCTGAGCATGCTGCCCTGCAGCTTGCCGCTGTGCTGAAGCTGGCGTCGATTCTGGTCCACCCGCAGGCGGCCCATGCCGGCCAGCACCACAAAATTCACCAGGGCCAGCCCGATGGCCACGAAGGTCAGGCTGACGTCGTAGAAAAACATGGCGGTGCCGTAAAACAGCAGCATGCAAAGATTCAGCAGCGCCGACACCAGCCGCCCGGACACTACGTGCGCGACGTTGTCGTTCAACTCGACGCGAGACCCGATCTCGCCGCTGAACCGCTGCAGATAGAATTCCATGGGCAGCCGCATGACGTGCCAGAAAAATCGTCCGGCGCCGATGACGGCAAGCCGCGTTTCCATCCGCGCCAGAAAGTATTGTTGCATCCATGTGAGCGCCGCGGCCGCGCACATGGTGACGATCATTGCCACCAACAGGCCAAGGATCCAGTTGACGTGGCCGCGCGACATCATGTCGTCAATGAAAATGCGCATGAAGGCGGGCGTGACGAGGCCCGGGATGACTAGCGCCAGGCTGGTCAGGAACAGGTAGAGCAGGCTGGCCTCATTGCCGTGCATGCGCTGCCACACAGAGCGTAGAACGGACTGGCGGCGGCCGCCTTTTTCGAATTTATCCGTTTTCTCAAAACTGAGGACGATGCCGGTGAAGCCTTTGTCGAAGTCGGCTTGCGCGATGCGGCGCGGGCCGGAGGCCGGATCGTTGACCAGCACCTCCGTCTTGGTAAATCCCTCGACCACCATGAAGTGGTTGAAGGTCCAGAATACGATCTGGGGCAGCGGGAGGCCGGGCAGGTCGCCCGGTTCGGCGCGCAGACCCTTCACCGCGAGGCCGTAGCCGCGGCCGGCCTGGGCGAGGTTGCGGGCGTTGCTGCCGTTGCGGGAGACGCCGCAATCGGTGCGCAACTGCTCGAGCGGCACGTAGCGCCCGAAGTACCCCAGTACGATGCCGAGCGCGGCCGCGCCGCACTCCACGGCCTCCATCTGGATGACGGTCGGGGTGCGGATGCGTCGGAAACGGGGCGGCTGCTTCTTGGGGCTGGTGGGCGTTCCGATCACGGAGAGTGCCCGCCCAGGCTCTCGAGCAGTTCCGGAATGACCAGCTCAATGGGGCGCAGCTCATCCCGCACGAGCTGAACCGCACACACCGTATTGGGCGTCAGCTTGAAGGGAGGGCCCTGCGCGGTGGACCAGCGGTAGCCGCTGACCGTGCTCAGGTCGTCGTGCAGGCGCACCGTGACTTCCAGATAGCCGCCGCCGGCGCCCTCGAG
>VGFD01000082.1 GCA_016868975.1 Armatimonadota bacterium
GCGGAAGAAGGAATCGTCGGCGGGTCCCTGAATACCTCGCCCTTCCAAAACCGCACAGCGCCAAGAAGGGGGCCATTCCAGTGAGTGTAGACACCGCTGCTCCGACCCGCACCTATCAGCTTTTCATCAATGGCGAGTGGACGCCGGCCAGCACCGGCAAGACGTTTGAGGTCCGCAACCCGGCTACCGGTGAGAAGATCGCCGATGTCGCTGAGGCCACCGTCGACGACGTGGAGCGCGCCGTGGACGCCGCGCGGAAGGCGTTTGACGACGGCCGCTGGAGCGGACTTTCCCCCGGGGAGCGCTCGGCGATCCTCTACAGGCTGGCCGACAAGCTCGAGGAGAATGCCGCCCTGCTGGCTGAGCTGGAGTCCCGTAACGCCGGCAAGCCCATCAAGCTGAGCAGCAACTCGGACATCCCCTTCGCCATCGACAATCTGCGCTTCTTCGCCGGCGCCGCTCGGCAGCTCGAGGGGCGCGCCACGGCGGAGTATGTTACCGGCTACACCAGCATGATCCGCCGCGAGCCGCTGGGCGTGGTGGCCTCCATCACCCCCTGGAACTACCCGTTCATGATGGCCATCTGGAAAGTCGGCCCGGCGCTGGCCGCGGGCAACACCGTGGTGCTGAAGCCGGCCTCCCTCACGCCGCTGACCACGCTGGAGCTGGCCCGCATCGCCAGGGAAGCCGGGCTGCCGGACGGCGTGCTCAACGTCCTCACCGGACCGGGTGAGCGCATCGGCAACGCCCTGGCCGCGCACGCCAAAGTGGACATGGTGTCGCTGACCGGCGACTCGTCCACCGGCCGCAAGATCATGGAAGCCGCCTCGGGGACGGTGAAGCGCGCGCACCTCGAGCTGGGCGGCAAGGCCGCGCTCATCGTCTACGAGGATGCCGATATCGAGGCGGCCGCGCAGGGTGCGGTGGTGGCCGGTTTCGTGAACACCGGGCAGGATTGCACGGCCGGCACGCGGGTCTACGCGCACGAGAGTGTCTACAAGCCGCTGCTCGAGCGCATCGTGGAGAAGGCGAAGCAGGTCCGGGTGGGCGATCCCATGAACGAGAAGACCGACATGGGCCCGCTGGTCTCCGCGGCCCAGCGCGACAAGGTCGAAGGCTTCGTGAAGCGGGCCGTCGCGGCCGGCGCGAAGGTGGCGGTGGGCGGCAAGCGCGCCGACATCGCCAGCGGATTCTACTTCGAGCCCACGGTCATCACCGACGCCGCGCACGAGTCGGAGATGATCCAGAGCGAGGCGTTCGGGCCGGTCATCGCGATGAGCACCTTCCAGACCGGCGAGGAGGCCATCCACCGCGCCAACGACGTGGCCTTCGGCCTGTCTGGCAGCGTCTGGACGAAGGACGTCTTCAAGGCGCTCAACACCGCGAAGCAGCTCAACTTCGGCACGGTGTGGATCAACGACCACCTGCCCATCGCCTCGGAGATGCCCCACGGCGGTTTCAAGCAGAGCGGCTTTGGCAAGGACATGTCGTCCTATTCGCTGGAGGAGTATACCCGCGTGAAGCACGTCATGGCGGAGCTGACTGGCGCGCCGAAGAAGGGGTGGCATTTTACCATCTTCGGCGACGCGGAATAAGTGCGGGGTTTCGGCCCCGCCGACGATGCGGGGTTTCGGCCCCGCCGACGACCAGAGAGGAGGCGGCCGCACCCCTCTCAGGACTCTCCCTACGGGTAAGGCCTGGGGATAGTCTGACACGCGCCAGTTACTATCTTTAGCACAAGACTTTTTACTGCGAGGTGAACGCGGATGCCCATCTTTGAGTACGTTTGCATGGAGTGCGAGCACAAGTTCGAGAAGCTTGTGATGAATCCGAACACCGAAATCAAGTGCGACCAGTGCGAGAGTGCGAACCTGCGGAAGCTGTTCTCGGTGTTTGCCTCCACCAGCAACGGGCCGGACATGTCCTTCGGGGGCGACGGCGGCGCGTGCGGCCGCTGCGGCAGCCTGGAGCGGCGCTGCGAGTAGCTACGCGAGCGGGATTTCCTGGCCCTGGTCGTAGCGCATCTTGCGCCCTGAGGGATCGAACACGTACACACCGTCCTCGCGGCCCAGAGAGGTGCAGCGCAGCGCGGGATTGCTTTCGATAAGCAGGAACGAGCCTTCATTGAGGCCCACGCACACGCGGTTCTGGAAGCGGTGGGCAAGATACGCGAGATTATCGCTGTCGTCGGTCTGGATACGATCCATGCAGTGCGGAAATACTTGCAGGTGGCGCACCAGCCCGAATCCCCGGTCGAATAACTGGAATTCCCTTCGCGGGCCCATATCCGACGGGAAATCGTTGTACACGATAATCCGCTCGCACAAGATCAGCGCGCCGGCCGATGACGCGTAGAAACATGTGCCGCGGCGCAGGGCCTCGGCGAACGTCTCCCGCAGGCGGAAGAAATTGAGCGCGCGGTGCAATACGCCCAGATGGCCGCCGAACAGCATGATCGCGTTCGCGCTTAAGATGCGCCGCTCCATCTGGTCGCGCAGTCGCCGCCACGTGGCATTGTGGTGTAGGCCGGTCCCGTCCGCGAAGTGCTCGTCTAGATCGTGCAGTAGTTCCACCATGCGGTCGTCGTTGGCTACCAGGTGGGCCAGCGTGTCGCGGATGTCACGGCCCAGAAAATACGACAATAGTCGCGCGCCGTCAAAATCCGCCGGCGGATGGGTGAACGCGCGGACGTTCGCCATTACCTCAGCCACGGACCGAATCCAGCGGGAGTGTCCTTCCGCCCCACCGGATCCCGGCATGGTGGTTTCCGTGGCATGCCGCTTCAAGCTCTCCAGCGAGCGGCGTAAATAAGCAGTGAAGAATCCGTTTTTTTCGAGATAAAGCGCGCGGGTGGCTTCAATGAGCTGTTCCCGCGTGTGCCACAGAGCGGCCACCGCCGGCTCGCGCGCGCAGAACTCCTGGTAGGTGTGCCAGGCGGACAGATTTTGCACGTTGTCATCCTGTCCGGGAATACCGATCTCGTAGAGCGCCTGCTTGACGTGGGCTTCCTCGTACTCGCGCTCCTCCCAGCCGGCCGTCACCAGAAGCACCTTGCGGCGCGAGCGCACTGTCAGGTCGCCGTGCCGCGAATCCAAGAGGAGATCGCGCGCCGTGCGGATGAGGTCCCCTTCCGCGATGGCGTTTCCGTTGAATAGAATACTACCGCGCATCGCGCAGCACGTAGGTGGGAACGACGCCGCCACCGGTCTTCACGTTGAGAAAATCACTGGCCGACAGGCGCGAAAGGCACTCGGCAGTGCTCTGGGGATGAAACGTGTATGGAGACAGTTCGGTGTGCATCGGGCGCAACCGCAGCGTGCCCTCGTCCGCGTCCGGAAATTCCTCGAGGGGAATCGCCACCCGCTCCTGCACTACAAACTCGCTTTTCAGCGCGTCGCACAGCGCATTTTCCCACTCCGACTGGCTGCACCGCCAGCCCAGCACGATGCCCTCCGCGCCGTACGCATCCGAGGGTTTGAGCACCAGGCGCTCGCGCCGCGAAACCGCCAGGGAAATTAAATCCACGCTTCGTCCCCGCCAGGGAACCCGGCCCTCGCGCACGCGCGCGGTCCAGGGAACGTGACGGCGCCATGCCTCGTGCTGCGCGCGGGTCAGGTGCGCGGCCAGCATCCCCTCGTGAAACAAGGCCAACAGCGACTTGGTGGTCACCGCCTGGCAGGCTGGCGGATTCAGGCAATAAATCAGCCCTTCGCGGATCGCCCGGAGAAAAGTTTTGACTTCGTCGTAGCGCTGTTCGAGATCGGTGACCAGAACGCGCTTGAGCACCACGTCGACCGGCTTGCCTTCAACCACGGCGCGGCCCCGCTTGATCTCCACGTCACGCGGGTCCGCGATGACGGTGTCGAAACCGTGCCCGCGCAGGTCCTCGGCGATGAGCTGAAATTCGCGCCGCGTGGCCACTTCGCGCCAGTCGATAATGGCTACCCGGGCGGGCGCCAGCCGCGCCACGCAGCGCCGGATCCAGGGGATGCTGGGCCGCCGCGAGAGGCCAACGTCGCGCGTGAAACGCCGGAACACCTCAAGGCCCGCAAATACTCGGGCCATGGCGTCGACGAAAGCCGCGCCGCCCGGACTGTCCACGTTGAACTCCACGAGGCGCAGCACGCCGCGATCCACGAAGCCGTCCAGGCGGGTAAACCAGAGGTCGTCGGCTCCGCGCTGCGGCATCCCCACAAGCTCGGCGAGGCGGCCGCGGATGCCGAGCGCTTTGAGCATTCCGGCGTCTTGCCGCAGCAGGCGCTGCAGGCGGGCAAGCGCGCGGTGAAACGAAGCGCCCACTTCCGCGGCCTGCTTCCAGGTGGCCTCCCCCACGAAACGCGGCCGCAAGACTGTGGAGATAACGCGGTCGCCGTAGACCAGCCCGTGCGCGCGCACGCCGGCCATGAATTGATCGCGCGTCTCGCGCAGGAGCGCGTCGTTCTCCAGCAAGCGATTCCAGCGTTCGATGGCGGTTTTCAGGCGCGGCATGGCGCCGCTCCTTCGCGCATCCCCGGCGCGCCGCCTGCAGGAGCGAGCCGCGTTGCGGTGGAACCCGCGACTTCTGAAGTCTGGCTGAGAAAGTGCACTGATGAACAGGCTCGAAAAGCTGCGCACCCTGGTCCCCATGGTCGTCGAGCAGACCGCTCGCGGCGAGCGCGAATACGACATCTACTCGCGGCTGCTCAAGCACCGCATTGTTTTCATGGGCACGCCCCTCAACAGCGCGGTGGCCCGCCTCATTGTGAGCCAGCTGCTCTACCTGGAGCAAGAGGATCCGGACAAGGACATCGACCTGTACATCAACTCGCCGGGCGGCTCGGTGACCGCCGAAATGGCGATCTACGATTGCATGCGGCTCATCAAGCCGGACGTGTCCACCATCTGCCTGGGACGCGCCATGTCGGCCGCCGCCACCATTCTCACGGCGGGCGCGAAGGGCAAGCGTTTCGCGCTTCCGCATTCCCGCATCATGATCCACCAGCCTTTGCAGCATGGCATCGGCGGCCAGGCCACCGACATCGAAATTGCCGCGCGAGAGCTAATGGTGATGCGCCAGCTCGGCGAGGAGATCATGGCGCGCCACACCGGGCAGCCGCTCGAGAAGATTCGGGAGGACATGGAGCGCGACAACTTCATGTCGCCCGGCGAGGCCCTCGAGTACGGCATCATCGACAAGATCATCGACAAAGTCGATCGTTAGGCGAGTCGCCGCTCCGCCCCGCAGCGACGCCGATCGGGCCTTCGCGGCGTTGCACGAGGGGCCGGAGGATTCCCGCGCCTGGGCCGAAGTGGCGCGCGTCTGCGAGGTCGGGGCCCGCTTTGAGGACGCCATTGCGGCGCTCGAGCAGGCGCAGCGCTATACTCGCGATGGGGCAGTAAAGGACGTTTACCTTCGCCAGCGCGCCATCCTTGCCGCCTCCATCGGGCGGGTGCGCGCGGAGGCGCTGCTGCAATCCCCGAAACAGCTCGACAAGTTGGCCGAGAGCCTGCGCGCCGAGTCCATGGCGCGCCATCTCGATCGCTGCCTGCGCGCGGCGGCGCCGGGGGATCGGGGCGCTGACGGCCTTCGTCCCCGCGTGGAAAAGCTTCTTGCACAGGCGCGCGCCACCGTGCGCAAGGCCCCGGAGCGGGCGATGGACCGCCTGTTGGACGCGCTCCGCTTGATGCCGGCCAGCGGCTTCGAGGTGGGCTTCCGCTGCATGGACGACCTGCTGGCGGAGGGGCGCGAGGCCGACGCGGAGGCGTGGCTCGCATGTCTGGCTGAAACCACGCTGGAAATTGAAGTGCTCGAGCGACTGGTGAGCCACTACCGCACCGTGCCCGCCGCCCGGCCCGACCAGATGGCCGCCCGCCGCGAGCGCCTCGAGCAAGCCCTGGCGGTCATCGCGCGCCTCTATCCGTCTCGCCTCGAGGCGCGCGCGGAATGGGGCCGTCTGGCCGCCGAGCGCGGCGACACCGCCACCGCCACGCGGCTTCGTGACGGGCTGTTCGCGGAGGGGCACGCATACCTTGCCGAGCGGCTCGACACCGTACTGTGGAGCTTGCACGGATCGCGCCCGACCGAGTGGGCCGCGTCCTCATCGCACGTGGCGCGCGCCTCGCGGTTTGGCATCACCGAGGAGGAAGCGCTCCTTGCCTTCGAGGACGCGCTCGCCGCCAACCCCCGCGATCTGCGCGCCGGGCTTGGCCTCGTGCGCATTTTTGTATCGCGGGGGATGTTGCCGGAGGCCATCCAGACGGCCCGCGCCGCGTTCGGCCAGGAGCCCCGCAGCCTGGAGGCGGCCCGCCTTTTGGCGCAGGTCTGGCTCGACAGCGGCGTGGCCGAGAAGGCGCTTCACGCCGCCTTGTATGTTGTCGGACGCTGGCCGCACCCGGAGGGCTGGCGGCTGCTGGCCGATGCGGCCGAGGCCGCCAACCATGCCGAATGGGCCATCCTCGCCCGACGTCACGCCGACGCCCCGGACGTCGGGATCGGCGGCCTCGAGGAGGTCGCGCGCGCGATGACGGCGCCATTTGTGCTGGCCCCATAAGGATGTCGCCAAGCCGCACCGGCAAAAGGAATCTGAAACCCCTGCTCGAACAGGTGAGTCCGCCAGGACCGTCGGTCCGGGTCAATTTTGGTTTCCGGTAGCAACCGAGGTTACGAATGATCTGCCCCAGTTGCGGCAGTGCCAATGACAACGGCGTCTTCTTTTGCCGTCAATGCCGCACCCTCTTCCTCAGCAACATCGACCAGGACGGAGCGCCCGAGGAGGGCGAGCGCGTGCTCGACCTTGCGCACGCCTGCGAGCTTGTGCGCTCTGGGGAGTGGTCATTGACCGAGTTCCACGGCTACCTGGAGGACTTCGAAGCCAAGCAAGCCGCCAAGGAAGGTGAGATCCACGCCACCATCAAGGAGATTCCCTTCGGCCTTGAGGAGGAGTTCCAGGAGGAGAGCCAGGTCGGCCTGGAAGGGGTCACCAGCTGCAACGAGGCCATTGGAGTGCTGCGCCGCTACGATCCGGAAATCACCGGAGACTTTCCGCTGGAAGAAGGGTTGGGGATTTTTTTCTCCGGCATCAGTCGGGTGAAAGAAGCGATGCGCATCAATCGCCGGAGCTACGGGCGACCGCTGTGGCTCTAAGCCGACGCTTTTTCCTGGCGCTGCTGTTGTCCGGCGCGCTCCTCATGGGAAGCGCGGACGCGGCCGTAAAGTATCGTGCCGCACCCGAAGTGTTCTGGTTCTCCATCTTCACCAATGGAAAACGCAGCGGCTTCGGGCGCGGCGAGTACACCCGGGGGGAGGCGGCCCCGTATCAGTTCCAGAACCTGATTCTCATGGACCTGCCGGGCGGCATGCGAGTGGCCGAGCGGTCCTGGTGGGAATTTGAGCCGGATCTGAAACCCGCGAATTTTTTCCGCAAGACCATCGCGTGGAAGGCGGGACAGTCTTTTACCAACACGGTTGACGGGCTGTACGATTATCCCCGCAAGAAGCTTGCCGTGGAGTATGCCGAATTCGGCGCCAACGAGAAAGTCGATATCGATCTGCCCGCAAACCATGTGGCGCGCTACACGCAGAATCTCGTGCTGGCCGCGTCCAAGCTCAAGCCCGGCATGACCTTCAATTTTCACACGTTTTCCATCAAGGACCGGCGTTTCGTTGATCAGCAGATCAAGGTGAAGGCGTTCGACAAGGCCCTCAATGCCTGGCGACTGGAGGGCACCTCCGAAGAAGCGCCCGGGTCGGTGAGCACGACGTGGTTTCAGACTGCCTCCGCCGCGCATCCGAACGGTTGGACGGTCAAGTCCACGCAGCCGGCGGTGAACCAGTTTGTCATCGAACTGCGCCCCGCGTCGCGCGCCCAGGCCATTGAGGGCTACGAAAAGGAAGCCGCCGCGCTGGGAATCTGAATAAAACCCGGGCGCTTGTGGGTGCTCCGGGCGGGCGCCGCACCAGCGCCGCGAACTCCACCTTCACGAGCGTGAAGGTGGAGTCCACAACCTCGGTGCCGGCGCCGCTGAACGTCCCCGCCCACGTACGGATTGCCCACGGCTTTGTGCTGTCGACCGCCGAGTCGTGGACGGTGAGCCCGGTTCTACCTGGTGGTTCCGCGCTCCACGCGCAGGGTGACGCGGGCCGGACCGCTCTCGATGGCCGACATCAGGCTGCGCGAGAGCGGCCCCGCGCAATCGCGCAGCTCCGTTGCGAGCCGCCGTCGCACCGTATCGGTCAGGCTGTACTCGATGCACACGTGGAAAGGCGCGGTCGTGTCGGCAAGCGGCTCCCCAGGGGCAACGCGCCGCTTGCGCTGGCTGGTCTCGGGCGGTGCTTTCTCGGCTTTCGGCGGCTCGCTGGCCAGCGCGGCGAGAATCTCCTCACCGTAGCGCTCCATGCGGGCCGGGCCCAGGCCGCGGATGGACTCAAGGTCTTCCATGGCCTGTGGATGGACGCGGGCAACTTCGTACAAGACGGCGTTCGGCATGATCACGTAGGTCGGGAGCATGGTGGCGCGCGCCGTTTCGTGGCGCCAGGCGCGCAGTTTGGCGACGGCCTCGGCGTCGGGCTCGTCGGCTTCATAGAGATGGTCGGTCATGGGGATCTCCTTTCCTGGGGCGGGATGGCCGCATGATAGAGGCCGCGCGCCTGGGCGTCCACGGACGGCGGGTAACCAAACTGTGAACTATTTCCGGTTCTTGTGGTCGCGGAGGTGAACATGGGGATCCGCGATGTTGCGAAAGTGTGTAAAAGGATGGATTTCGCGAAAAGCCTTGCAGGGGATGGCGGGCTTGTGGTAAACTAGCCGCCGTGTCCGTGCGTCCGCGCATGGAACAGCGGAGCCCTGCTCCGCCCTCCGACCGCACACCCGGGTCCTCCAAGGACCGCGAGCTCGGAGGCTTCCTGCTCCGGGGGCGGCCCACTGTGCCTGAAAGGGCATCAAGCCAGTAGCCCGGGGACACTAGACCGAAGGAAGGGGGTGTATTTGTGCCTACCTACGAAGCCACCTATATCGTCGATCCAAACATCGCCGAAGCCGAGCTGACCAGCGTCATCGAGCGCTATCAGGGGCAGGTCGCCGGCTCGTCCGAGATCCTCAGCCTCGACAACTGGGGCAAACGCCGTCTGGCGTACGAAATCGGCTCCAAGCGCGAGGGAACCTACGTGACCATGCGCTTCAAGTCCGACCCGGCCGTGGCCACCGAGCTCGAGCGCACGCTCAAGCTGGCTGACGGCATTGTCCGCGCACTGATCGTCCGATTGAAATAAAAGGGGGAGAACCATGTCCCTGAACAAGATCATCCTGGTGGGACGCGTCACGCGCGACCCGGAGCTCCGTTACACGTCCAATGGCAAGCCTGTCGCGAAGTTCGGCCTGGCGGTCGATCGTCCGCGCGTGGGTGGCGGTGACAAGGAAACCGATTTCTTTGACATCGTCGTATGGCAGAAGACTGCGGAATTTGCCTCGAAGTGGGCCACCAAGGGCCGCCTCGTGGCCGTCGACGGCCGCGTCGAGATCCGCGACTACGAAACCCAGGACGGCCAGAAGAAGCGCGCCTGGGAAGTCATCGCCAACGACCTGCGGTTGCTCGACAGCGGCAAGCAGGGCGGACAGGGTGGCGGCGGGGGCTACTCGGAGGGCGGCTACGAAGCGCCATCCCGCGAGCCAGCCTACAGCGGCGCGCCCGCGCCCGATCACGGCCCGGGCGACATGTCGGTGGACGACATCCCGTTTTAATCTCGAGCGACAGTGCAAATTTTCAGGTGAAATTCTAGGAGGAAAATCGTGAGAAGAGAAGGTGGCGGTGGCGGTGGCGGCCGTATGCGCAAACCGAAGCGCAAGGTCTGTCATTTCTGCGTGAACCGCGTTGAATACATCGATTATAAGGACTTCAACATGCTGCGCAAGTACACCAGCGAGCGCGGCAAGATCCTTCCGCGGCGCATCTCCGGCAACTGCGCCAAGCATCAGCGGGGCCTGACCATTGCGGTCAAGCGCTGCCGCGCGCTGGCGCTGCTGCCCTACACGGCTTAGCCGCCCGCTCAAGCTGGCAATGGGGGCGCCTTCTTCGTGAGGGCGCCTTTTTTTTTGTGTTGATAAGTTGTGGATAAAGTCGTGGATAGATGTCGAGGCGACCGCCGCGCCCGCGACGAATTTTCTGCGAAGTGAGGTAACGCCATGCAAGTCATCCTGCTCGAAGACGTGAAAGCCCTGGGCAAGCGCGGCACGGTGGTAAAAGTCAACGACGGCTACGCGCGCAACTTCCTGTTTCCCAAGAAGCTTGCGCTGGAAGCCACCGAGGGCAATCTGCGCAATCTCGCGCACCAGGACAAGACGGCGAGAACCAAGCACGACCGTGAGGTCGCCGTGGCGAGCGAAGCCGCGGAGGCGCTGAAAGCCAGGCCGGTCCGGGTGGTCGCCAAGACGGGCGACAAGGGGAAGCTGTACGGCGCGATCACCAGCCAGGACATCGCCAACGTGCTGGCGCAGGCGACCACGTACCCGATTGACAAGCGGCGCATCGAGCTCAAACAGCCCATCAAACAGGTGGGGATTCACAAAGTGCGCATCAAGCTCCATCCGGAAGTGGTGGCCGAATTCGAGGTCGAGGTCGTGGGCGGCGAGGCTCTGGGATGACACTCGCCGTCGCGCAAGAGCTGCTGCCGCCGCAGAATCTGGAAGCCGAGCGCTCCGTGCTCGGCGCCTGCCTGATAGACAAGGACGCCATCGCTCTGGTGGCGGAAGTCCTTGACACCGACAACGTTTTCTATCGGCGCGCGCACCAGGTTGTTTTTGACTGCATGAAGGCGTTACACGAGCTCGGCGAGCCGGTCGACCTGATCACGCTGTCAAACATGCTGGAGCGACGCGAGCAGTTTCAGGAGGTTGGAGGATCCGACTACCTGTTGGAGCTGCTGGAGGTGGTTCCCACCGCGGCAAATTGCGTCCACTACGCGCGCATTGTTCGCGAGCGGGCCATCCGTCGCGAGCTGATCCGGGCCGGCACGTCCATCGTGCAAATGGCGCACGAGCCGGCCGAGGACGTGTCCGAGTTGATCAACCGCGCCGAGCAGATCGTTTTTAACGTGGCCGAAAAGCGCGTGGTGCAGGATTTTGAGCACATCAAGCCGGTGCTCAAGCGCTCCTTTGCGCGCCTGGAGTCGGTGTACGAGAAAGGCGGATCCATCAGCGGCATTTCCACTGGCTACCGTGATCTCGATGAAATGATCGGCGGCCTCCAGCGCTCCAGCTTCATTATCCTCGCGGCGCGCCCAAGTATGGGCAAGACCGCGCTGGCGCTGAACATTGCGCAAAACGTGGCCATCGGCAGCAAGCTGCCAGTCGCGGTCTTCAGCCTGGAAATGTCGAAGGAAGAGCTGGGCTCGCGCATGCTGTCCTCGGAGTCGCGCATCGAGGGCGACCGCATCAAGAACGGCCGCATCCACGACAACGACTGGCGCACCCTGTCGCACGCGATGAACGTGCTCACCGAGGCGCCCATGTTCATCGACGACGCGCCGGGCATCACCATCATGGAAATCGCTTCGAAGTCGCGTCGCCTCAAGAAGCAGCACGGCCTCGATCTGATCGTCATCGACTACATCCAGCTCATTCGCGGATCGGCGCGCTACGAGTCCAATCGCGTTCAAGAATTGGGCGAGATTTCGCGGCACCTCAAGTTTCTCTGCAAGGAATTGAATATTCCCATCGTCGTGCTGTCCCAGCTATCGCGTGCGGTCGAGAGCCGTACCGACAAGCGTCCGATGCTGAGCGACTTGCGCGAGTCCGGCGCCATCGAGCAGGAAGCGGATCTGGTGATGTTCATCTACCGCGACGAGTACTACGAGAAGGAAAACTCCGAGAAGCAGGGCATTGCCGAGATCATTGTCGCCAAGCATCGCTCTGGTCCGACCGGCAGCGTGGATCTGCACTTCAACAAGCAGTTCGTGCGTTTCGAGAATCTCGCCCGCGGCTTCGGAGTCTAGGGACGGCTCGGCACAGCCGACGCCACCGTCTCAGGCTTTGGTCGGACGACTTCGGTTCGAAGGGGATCGCGGTGCCACTGCGAACTTCCCGGTTGGGACCTGGGACAGGGAGGGCGTCTTGGCCGTGATCGGCCGAATTGTCGACGAGCGATACGAAGTCCTGGAGGAAGTCGGGCGCGGCGGCATGGGCGTCGTGTTCCGTGCTCGCGATGTCGCGTCTTCCGAGATGGTCGCGATCAAGGTGCTGCCTCGCGACATTTCCGCCGACCCGCTCCAGGCCGGCCGCTTCGCGCGAGAGTGCGCGGCCCTCCAGCGGCTCTCGCATCCCAACGTGGTCGCGTTTCACCACGCCGGCGAGCTTGAAGGCCAGCCCTTCCTGGTCATGGAGTTCGTCCAGGGCGTCTCCGCGCAGGACGCCGTCGCCCGCGCCGCCGAGCCGATTCGCGAGGCGCTGCGGCTGGCCGTGCAGATGGCATCCGCCCTGGAGCACGCGCACGAGATTGGCATCGTCCATCGGGACTTGAAGCCGGGCAATGTGCTGGTCGCTGATACCGGCATGGTGAAGGTAATGGATTTCGGCCTGGCGCGGCGGGTACATGACGAGACCCGCAACCTGACCCAGACCGGCGGCCTGGTCGGCACGTTCGCGTACCTGCCGCCGGAACAGGCGCTGGGCCACCGCGTCGACCATCGCGCGGACATGTACGCGCTCGGCGTTCTTCTCTACGAGCTTTGCGCGGGGGTCTTGCCCTTCACCGCCCCGGACCCGGTGTCGATCATCTTCCATCACATCAGCACCCCGCCCACGCCGCCTTCAAGCCACAATCCAGCGATCTGGCCGGACCTCGACGCCTTCATCTTGCGGCTGATGGCGAAGGATCCCGCCGAGCGCTTCGGGCAAATGCACGAGGTCCGCGAGAAACTCGAGATTCTAGCCGCAACCACGGCTGGAGAGGCCGGGGGAGCCGCCGTTGCGTCGCGCGTGTTCCCCTTCCTGGGTGCCGAGCGCGCCGCTGTCCGTGACCGCCTGGTGCTTGCGCTCCAGGAGTGCGTGGAAGGACGCGGCTCGGCATGGCTGCTGCTGGGCCCGCAGGAATCGGGAACTTCGCGCCTCGCCCAGGACCTCCGCTCGTACGCGCATCTCGCGCGGGCCCGCTACGTGGAAGCCGCTGCATCGGATCCGCCGATTCCGGCCCGCATCGTGGGTCAGGCCGTGGAGAGCTTGCTCGAGGATCTTCCGGCCCACGAGCGTAAAGCGATTCTGGAGACGCACAGGGCCGTGATCGCGGTGGTGGCGCCGCGGCTGCTCGATGACCCGGCCGAGCCGCCGCCCTGGCCGGACCTGGACAGCTTCGCGGACGCCGGGTGCCGCCTGCTGCTCTCCTTCGCCGACAAGTTTCCGTTCCTGCTGGTGGTGGACGAGGCGCATCGCTGCGATACCGCGAGCGCTGCCGTGGTTGCCAGGCTGGTCGATCTGGCCGGACGCACCGCGGCGATGTGCGTGCTGGCCGCCGACGAGGATCGGTTTTCCTTAAAGGACGGGCTCGACGTGCCCGACCCGCAGCGCATCGTGTTGCAGCCTCTGACCCGCGACGAGGCGAGCGCCCTGGTGTAAGCCGCGTGGCCCCGGGCCGAGCCAGCCGAGGCGGCCTCGGTCGCCGAGCTCGCCCGGGGCTGGCCCGGTCCCGCCGTGCTCCTGGCCGCCGCGCGCGCCGCCGGGACGCGTGCCCGCACCTCCCTGGAGGCCGGCGAGGCAGCGCTCGCCCGCGCCGCCGCCCAGGGGCTGTCCATGGCTTCGCTTGCTGCGGCCGCCTGCATCGGTGACACCGTTGGCGCGGACGAACTGCAGAAGGCCACCGGCATGGAAGCCGCGCAAGCCGAGGAGCTTCTGCGGATGGCGACGTCGGCCGGGCTGATGCGTCTGGCCTGGGTGCAGGGCCGCACGCGCCACGCTTTTGTGTCGCGGCGCCTGCGCACGCTCGCTGCCGAGCGTGCCTCCGCGCCCCAGCGACGCCA
>VGFD01000083.1 GCA_016868975.1 Armatimonadota bacterium
AAGGGATGCTACTATTATCGTCCTCCGCTGAGCACGCCGTCAAGGTCAGGCCATCCACTCTCCCACAAGGGATGTCACGCCGGCCCCGGCCCCGGTAAAGGGGTGCCGGCGACCAGAGTCTAATCCTCTGGGCTGTGACCGACAACGCAGTCCTCGCAAGCGGCACCTTTCTCACCCCCGAGGGAGCCTTGAGCCTGCGCCTGCCCGGGGGCTGGCAGTGGGAGCAGGACAGCGAGGACGGGCACTATCTCTTCACCCACCAGGGCCTGAAGAGCATCGTGCGGCTTGCCGAGACGCTGCACGAGGACGGCGTGGACCTCGATCGCCTCAGCGCCGAGCGAGCCGGCGGGTATCTGGACGCCGCCGTCCCGGTGCTGCTCAACGGCGTCTCGGCGCGCTTCGCGGAGCGCGTGAGCGGGCGGCTGCGGACCCGCGAGTGGGTGGCCAGCGACGGCATGGTGGTGGCCTACTTCACCCACGAAGTCCCTGACAGTGTGGCCGACGCCGAGGATGGCGCGGTCGACGACCTGCTGGGCAGCCTGGATCTGCGCTCCTCGCCGCACCCGGTCATCGCGGCCCTGCTCGAGCGCCTCAACGGCGCCGGCAAGCCCCTCTGGATCTGGCTGCGCGCCGATCCCCTGACCATCCGCTGCCCGGAAAAACAGCACGCGCTCAACATCGAGCCGATGGTGCGCAGCATCGACGTGAACCCGGCCCGCTGGCGCCAGGGCGTGGACGACATGGTGCGCAAGATCCGCAACCTCGACGTCTTCGGGGACACCATCCCCGCATTCGAGCAGGTGGCCGCCGGGCTTCTTCCGATCCTGCGCGGCGATCGCGTGCTGGAGAGCGACGGCGGCGCGCTGCTGCGCCGTCCCTGGGCGCCCGGGGTGTGGGTGTACTACGCGCTGGACGTTCCCGGCGCGTTCCGCTTCATCACGTCCGAGATCGTGGCCGCGTGGAACGTGCCCGTGGAGAAGATCGAGGCCGCCGCGGTCAGCCACCTCACGGGAATGGTGCGCGGCGAGAACCTGCCCTTCGGGGGCGCGGCCCGGGATCGCATCCTGGTGCTGGAGGACGGCGAGGGACTGGCCGCCTCGCGCCTGCTCATCCCCCGCTTCCGCAAGATCCTGGAGGAGCGGATCGGCGCCGAGTACGTGGCGGCCATGCCGAGCGCGGGCGTGCTTATCGTGCGCTCGCCGGGGTTCGCGACCTGGAAGGAGTACCTGGGCGAGGACACCTGGGAGGCGTACCTCGCCGAACCGGTGCCCATCACGCCGGACAGTTTCCTGATGCGGGGGGACGACGTGCGGGTGCTCCATGCATAACCGTTTACCGGATGTTCACATCCTCCATCTTAAAGTCGCCCGTGCTTGTCGGTAGAATCGATGCAGGAGGGTTTTCGGCATGGAAATCGGCGGACTCAACCCCAATACACTGACTCTGGGAAGCCTGGCACCCGGTGCCGCGGCGCCCACGCGCGAGACCTCGGCGGACATCTGCTGCACGGACTCGGCAACCTTGTCCGGCGCGCCCGCGCCGACCGCAAACCCTTCGAAGGCGGACCCCGTGGCCTCGGTCTTGCAGGCCGGCGTGTCGGTCGCGGCCGGCACGATGAGCGGACCGGTGGCCGTCGCGGTGAGTGACGTGGCCGCCGCCAGCGCGCCGAAACCCGCCGACCTGACCGACCGTCTCGCCGCGCTGCTCCCCGACAAGCCTTTCGTGCTCTCAGCCGAGCGGGTGCAGTCCCTGACCAGGCAGCTCAACTGCGACGCCGAGCAACTCTTGCAGGCGTTGATTCCAGTGGCCAAGGCCTCGGCGCGGCCCCCGATTTCGAATTACCTGGTCGGCGCGGCCGGCCTGGGCAAGAGCGGCGCAATCTATCTTGGAGTCAACCTCGAATTTCCCGGCAACTCGCTCAACCAGACGGTGCATGGCGAGCAGTTCGTGGTCACCAACGCGCTGCGCAACGGCGAGGAGCAGCTCACTTCCCTCGCGGTGTCCGCGGCGCCCTGCGGCCACTGCCGCCAGTGGCTCAACGAGACTTCGCAGGGCAGCGACCTGCGCATACTCACGCCGCAAAAGCCGCCGACGCCACTTAACGTCCTGCTGCCCGACTCATTCGGCCCCGGGGATCTGGGCGTGACCGCCGCGCTGCTGTCGAAGCAAGATCAGAAAATGACGCTGGAAAGCCCGGCCGCGGACGACCTCACGCGGCAGGCCTTTGAGGCCGCCAACGCGTCCTACGCCCCCTACAGCCACAATGGCTCGGGCCTCGCGCTCCGTCTCAAGGACGGCAGCACCTACGCCGGCCGCTACTCCGAGAACGCCGCTTTCAACCCGAGCCTGTCGCCCCTGCAGGGCGCGCTGATCGGGATGGTGGCCGACGGGCGCGCCTTCAACGAGATTGCCGAAGTGGTGCTGGTCGAGCGGCGGGGCGCGAAAGCCTCGCAGATCGCCTCCACCCGCGACGTGCTGACCTCCCTGCAGCCCGAAGCGGCGCTCCGCGTGGCGTACGCCGAGGCGCTGCCTGAAGGCAAGTAACATCCCAACGTTAACAACGCGTTCGTTTCCGGCCGCGGCGGCGGATGATAGACTGAGCATGTGCCGCGGGGCTAGCGCGGCGCCCCGGGGCGCCGAAGGCGACTCTGGGGGGAGAGGGCTCGTCAGGGAGCGACTGACGGACCTTCACAAACTGGCGGACACCAGGCAGGTGGACACGCCGAAAACCAGGAGCGCAGTTGATGCCCTCACGGATGAACCTTATCGGAAGCCGCGCGTCGTATCAATCGAAGCTGACGGACTTCCCTCGCGGCGCCTCGGAGGAGCGGGCGCCCCGGGACACGGCGACTCTTTCATTCTCACGGATTGACACGCCCGGCGAAGCCGCGTTGCTTCCCCTGATCGAGCCGGGGCTGCTGGCCCTGCTGCGCGCCGAGGGCGGCGACAACGTCCGCGTGGACGTTGAAGGAACCGTCGAAGCCGGCGCCCAGACGCTGCCGGTGCATTTCCAGGTGCGCTCGCGCAACGAGAATGGCAGCTTGAGCGGAGAACTGGTCGGAAAATTCGGCGACGGCAACCTTCGGCTCTCCTTCTCCGGCGTGGACAAGACCGTGCGCATGCGCGGCAACGTGGGTGAGAGCAGCGTGGACATCAGCCATTCGCTGAACGCGGTGCGCGGCACGGTGTACGTGGGTGGCATGGTGGGCGGCATCGCGGTGGACCTCTTCATCAACGGCACCCAGAACCTGCAGGTGCGCGGCTCGCTGGGGACGGCGCCGATGCTGATGAAGGTCAAGCAGGAAGACGAGGACACCAAGAAGATCAACGGCCGCCTCAAGCAGACCGACTTCGTGGGCTCGCTGGAGAAAACCGGCGAGGGCGAATACGTCCTCCGCGAGCAGCTCGGTGAAGTCATCCTGACCGAGCGGATCACCGTCGTCAAGGAGTAAGCGCCACCTAGACGTCGGCCACCGTATCCCCAGGCTTGCGAATCGCGCGGGGGGGCTCGCCGTCCGAGGTGGATCCCTGGGACTTGCGGATGCGCTCCCGCTGCTGCTCGGGCAGCAGCCGCAGGGGGAAGGTCAGCCGCACCACCGTCCCCTTTCCCACTTCAGAGGTCACGTCAATGTTGGCCATGTGCGAGTCCACCAGCTCGCGGACGATGGCCAGGCCCAGGCCGGTGCCGCGGATGCTGGACTTCTTTTTTTTGTCCTTGCTGCGGAAGAAGCGCTCGAACAGAAAGGGGATCTCTTCCTGCGGGATGCCCACCCCGGTGTCGCGGATCTCCAGCAGCCAGTCGTCCTCCAGGCGCCGGGTGATGACCCGCACTTCCCCGCCGGTCGGGGTGTACTTGATGGAGTTGTCCACGAGGTTGAGGACGATCTGGCGGAAGCGGTCGGGGTCCGCCACGATCCGCGAATGGGCCCTCGCGAGGTCCGCGATCAGCTCGACGCCCACCCGCTCGGCGTGCGACTTGAGGGTGAGCAGCGTGTCCCCGACGTGCTCCTCGGCGTCGATGGGGGACAACTCCAGCGACATCTTCTTGCTGCGCAGCGAGGACAATTCCAGGATATCGTTCACCAGGCGGGACAGCCGATCCGTCTCGCGGTCGATCATTTCCAGCGGCCGCTTCAGCTCCTCGTCGGCCGCCACCGTCTCGGTGTCGAGCAGCGTCACCACGAAACCCTTGATAATGGTCATGGGCGTGCGCAGCTCGTGGGACACCGCGCCGAAGAATTGCTGGCGGGCCTCCTCCAGGCGCCGCAGGTCGGTGATGTCGCGAATCACCATCATGGTGCCGTGGTGGAGCTTGCGCTCGTCCTTGAAGGGCAGGAAGAACAGCTTGAGGTTGGATCCTTCGCGCACGATCTCGCGGCTCAGCAGGGCTTCTTTTTCCACGCACTCGGCGAGCAGCGACTTGAGCGGCGGATAATCGAACACCGCGGTCAGCGGCTCGCCGATCACCTCGTCGCTTTTGATGTTGAGCAATTTTTCAGCGACGTGGTTGAGGAAGCTCACCCGGTTTTCGCTGTCGAGCGCCACTACCCCGTCGATCAGGGTTTCCAGCAGCGAGTTCATCTTGTTTTTCTCGCTGACAATTTCTCCGATGCGCGACTCGAGCTGCGCCGCCATGTGATTGATGGCATGCCCCAGGTCGCTCAATTCGTCCTTGCCGCCGGTCGGCACCCGGTGCGCCAGGTCGCCCTCCGCGATGCGGTGCGCGGCGCTGCGGATGCGCGAGATGGGATCGACGATGGTGCGCGCCAGGAGAAAGCCCACGATCCACGACGCCAGAATCGAGATGGCCAGCGCCCACATCATGGTGTTGCGTATTTCGGCGATGGTTTCCTGATCCCCGATCTGCACCGCCAGGTCGACGACCCCGAACACGCGGCCGGGCGCCTTCAGGGGGTTGCTCACGTGCAGGGTGCGGTGCCCGTCGTCGGTCTCGACCCAGGTGACCTGCTTGCCGAGCAACCCCTGGCGGGCGTCGTCCCCGATGACTCGGCGGTGGGGGATTTTCGTGGCGCTGTCGGCCACCAAAGTCCCCTCGGGATCGTACACGCGCACCCGCATCCCCTGGACCGAGGAGAAGTTTTTCCTGATGTCCTCGGCCACCAGCGCAAGGTTGGCATCGGCGAAAGTGTACGTGTTGGTGATGATATTGGCGATGACCTGGCTCTCGCGGCGCAGGTGATTTTCAGCGCGCTCCAGCAAATAGCTCTGGATGCGCGGCACGAAAAACATGTAGGTGATGCTCGTGGAGAAAAAGATGAGCACCAGGTAGGTAAAGACCAGTTTGGTCTGTATTGAGTTAAGCGACTTCACCTATGACTTTTTGGCGTCGGAAAACTTGTATCCCTTGCCCCACGCGGTCTGCACGTACGCCGACGCCGGCTCGCCGAGCTTCTCGCGGATGTACTTGATGTGCACGTCCACCGAGCGGGTATCGTACGCGTCCGAGCCCCACACTTCGCGGAGAAGTTCCTCCCGGCTGAAGACGCGGTCCTGGTTGGAAACCAGGAAGACGAGGAGGTCATACTCCTTCGGCGTCACGTTGACGATGCGGCCGTTCACGGTCACGCGCCGCTTGATGACGTCGATGTCGATTTCCTTGAAGGCCACCTTGTTGGTGGTGGACTTCTCCCTGGCCTTGCGCGAGCGCTCCAGCATGCGCTTGATGCGCGCCACCAGCTCCTTGGGGTTGAACGGCTTGACCACGTAGTCGTCGGAGCCGATGCCCAGACCGACGATCTTGTCCTCGTCGTCGCCGCGCGCGGTCACCATGATGATGGGCACCTCGGACTGGCTGCGGATGCGAGTGCACACCTCGAAGCCATCGAAATCGGGCAGCCCCACGTCCAGGAGGATGAGGTCCGGCCCGCGTGCCTTGAACGAGTCGATGGCTTCCTGGCCCGAGTAGGCCTTGAGCACCTCGAACTGCTCCTTCTTGAGGTTCATCTCAAGAAATTCAACGATGGCCTCCTCGTCGTCCACTACCAGTATGGTTTCCGCCATGGCACGCTCCCCCGAATGATGTGGGGGTCCGCTTCGGCATTGCCCCCCTGCGCCCCTTTGAAGCAATACGCCAAAGTAACCCTGCGGGTGTTGACTTTCCGATTTCTGGACCAGGAAAACTCTAAGCCCCAAACCGGTTTGCTCGTGTCGCGCGACACGCCCGGGTCAGTCGTCGTCCCGTAACGCGAAACTACTTGTCTCGCGCGCCACTACGGAAAATGCTTCCGCCATTGCAGCCGCTGAAAACTGTCCCGGCGGAGGGGTTGGGGGGTGAACAACGAATCGGGGCGCGTGGGCAACATGCTTTCCATCAATTGTGGACATCGCGGGGCCTCCAGCGAGGCCCCGGAAAACACGCTGGCCGCCTTCGAGCTGGCCATCCGCCAGGGAGCCACGATGCTCGAACTGGACGTGCAGCTCAGCCTGGACGGATATCCGGTGGTCATTCACGACGTTACCGTGGAGCGCACCACCAACGGCTCCGGCAAGGTCTCGGAAATGTCCCTGGAAGCGCTGCGTGCCCTCGACGCGGGCGCCTGGTTTTCCGAGCAGTACGCCGGGCAGCGCATCCCCACGCTGCAAGAGGTGATCGCGCTGGCGCGAGCCCAAAACATACGGCTCGACGTCGAGATGAAGTTCAGCCGCGGATCGTGGTATCCGCTGTGCGACGCGGTGGGCGCGCTCATCGACCGGCTCGACTTCGCGGGGGGCTGCTTCGTCAGTTCGTTCAATCACCGCGCGCTGCACTATTTCAAGACCCGCTTCCTCCATATCCCCATCGCCCGACTGTACGCCACGCGCGCGCCCCGCGAGCGCAACCTGCGCTTCGCGAGCCCGCCGTGCGCGGCGGTCTTCCGGCTGCTGGTGGTGCCCTCGCTGGTCAAGCGCATCCACCGCCTGGGCGGCGAGATATCGGTGTGGACGGTGGACGATCCCGATGAGATGGGCCGCTTCATCCGCATGGGGGTGGACGTCATCATCACCAACCGCCCCGCCGTGCTGCAATCGGTTCTGGACCGTTTTGCCAGCGAGACCGAGCCGTTGGTTCCGATCGACGAGGACGACTAGCGGGAGGAGATCGCCCCCCCTCAGGAAGAAGCGCGGCCGCCGTCGCAACCGAGCCGTTTGGGGGAAGTAGATGTCGACCAAATCCTACGTTCTTGCGCTTGATCAGGGTACGACGGGGTCCACCGCGATGGTGTTCGACCACGCGTTCAACGTGGTGGGCCGCGCCTACCGCGAGTTTCCGCAGCACTATCCGAGGCCGGGCTGGGTGGAGCACGACCCGGAGGATATTTTCCAATCCGTCCTGCGGACCGGCCGTGAAGCGCTGCAAGCCGCCGGGATTGACGCGGGACAGGTTGCCGGCCTGGGCATCACCAACCAGCGCGAAACCACCATCCTGTGGGACCGCAAGAGCGGGCGCCCGGTGCACAACGCCATCGTGTGGCAGTGCCGCCGTTCCGCCCCCATCTGCGAGCAGTGGTCGCGGGTCGGCCTGGCCCCCATCGCGCGCGAGCACACCGGGCTGGTGATGGACGCCTACTTCTCGTCGTCGAAAGTGGCCTGGCTCCTGTCCCACGTGGACGACCTGCCGGCCCGCGCGCAAAGCGGCGAGATCGCCTTCGGCACCGTGGACACGTGGCTCATCTGGCGCCTCACCAACGGCGCGGTGCACGCCACCGATCCATCCAACGCGTCGCGCACGATGCTTTACGACATCCACGAGCGCGACTGGGACGACGACCTCCTCGCCGGCTTCGGAATTCCGGCCGGGATATTGCCGGAGGTGCGGCCTTCCAGCGGCTCGTTCGGAACCGCGGCGGCCGAGCACTTCGGCGCGGAAATTCCCATCCTGGGCGTCGCCGGAGACCAGCAGTCGGCGCTCTTCGGGCAGGGCTGCTACGCGCCCGGCACCGCGAAAAACACCTACGGGACCGGATGCTTTATTCTTCTCAACACCGGCGAGAGAGCGGTCGCGTCGGACAATCGGCTTTTGACCACCGTCGCGTGGTCGGTGAACGGCAAGTACGAATATGCGCTGGAAGGCAGCGTGTTCTCCGCCGGCTCGGTGATTCAATGGCTGCGCGACGGGCTGGGAATTTTGACGAAGGCGTCCGATTCCGAAGCGCTGGCCACCTCGGTGAAGGACAACGGCGGCGTGTACCTGGTGCCGGCCTTTACCGGCCTGGGCGCGCCCTACTGGGATATGTACGCGCGCGGCACCCTGGTGGGCATGACCCGCGACACCGGGCGCGGCCACTTCGCGCGTGCCGCGCTCGAAGCGGTGGCCTACCAGACGCGCGACCTCGTCGAAGCCATGGTGCGCGACAGCGGACAGGCGCTCAACTCCATGCGGGTTGACGGCGGCATGGTGGCCAACGACTTCCTCATGCAATTTCAGGCGGACGTGCTGGGCGTGCCGGTGGAGCGGCCGGCCATCACCGAATCCACCGCCCTGGGTGCCGCATGCCTGGCCGGGCTGGCGGCGGGCGTGTGGTCGTCATTGCATGAAATCAAGAAATCAGAGCGCGTGGAAAGAGTGTTCGAGCCTCGAATGTCCGCGGACGAGCGCGACGCATTGTATGCCGAGTGGCTCCGGGCAGTCGAGCGGGCCCGCGGTTGGGTGCGCGAGCCGGCCACGGTGGGCGCGTGAAACGCCTCGTTCTACTTGCAGTGGCCGCGTTGCTGCTGGCCGGCTGTCAGCGGGCGTCGACCACCCGCGAGACGGTCATGGTCTACACGCCTTTTCCGGTTGGGACGGCCGAGGGCCTGGCCAGCGCGTTCGAGAAAAAGACCGGCATCAAGGTCGAACAGATCAAGGAAGGCACCACCCGCGTCTATTCCCGCTTGCGCGCCGAAAAAGGATTTCCCCGCGCCGACGTTTGGATCGGCGGCGGCGGCATGGTGCCCTTCATTACCGCGGCCAACGAGGGGCTGCTGGAGCCGTACGTCCCAAAGGGGCTGGAAAATCTGCCGGCCACCCGCGGAAACCTCGTGCTGCGCGATGTCGAGTGGCGCTGGGTGGGCGCGGCGATCATCGCGCTGGGATATGCCTACAACCCCGAGAAAATGTCGGAATCCGAGCTCCCAAAAAAGTGGGAAGACCTCGCCGATCCAAAGTGGAAGGGCGAGATCATGATGTGGGATCCGGCCGCCTCGGGAACGGCCATGCTGTTCCTGCAGGCGGCGCTTCTCAGGTCCCGCCAGGAGACCGGCAACGACGAAGCCGGCTGGAAATTCCTCAAGGCGTTCTATGCCAACATGAAACGGTACGCCGAGGAAGGTCCACCATCGCTGATGGTGAGCCGCGGCGAGATCAAGATCGGCATCCACTTCGAGCACCAGGTGCTCCAGTCGCTGCAAGAAAACAAGGACCCCCAGGTGGTCCAGGAAAAGATGCGCACGCTGCGCTGGACGCTTCCCCCGGGCTCGCCGGTAATCGTGGATCCCATCGCGCTGGTGAAGAATGCACCGCATTCAGAGAATGGCAAGAAATACATCGACTTCGTCATGAGCCCGGAAGGGCAGGCCATCATCAACGAATATTTCTTCGTGCTCGATTCCTCGTTCGGCCCGCCGAAATACCTGGACTACACGCTGGCCGACCTGAGCGCGCGCGCCATGGCCATGGACGTGGACTGGATGGGCAAGAGCTTCAACCCGATCCGCACCCACTGGCAGAACGAAGTGGAGAAGAGCCACTGGCTCTGGGAAGGAGCGAGGCAATGAGCCGCGTCGTCATTCAGAACCTCATCAAACGCTACGGGGAAACGCTGGCGGTCAACGACGTGAGCCTGGACGTGGCCGAGGGCGAGTTCCTCACCATGCTGGGTTCCTCGGGCTGCGGCAAGACCACCACGCTGCGCTGCGTCGCGGGCCTGGAGATGCCGGACGGCGGGGAGATCTATTTCGACAGCCGCCCCATTTCCAGAGTGCCGCCCTTCGAGCGCTCCTGCGGCATGGTGTTCCAGAACTACGCCCTGTTTCCGCACATGACGGTGGCGGAAAATCTGGCCTACGGGCTGATGGCGGAGCGCTATCGGGACGCCGGATTTTTCGCACGCACCGGGATCTTGTTCGGGACCGTGCTGGCCAACATCGCGGCCGACGATCACAAGCGCATCATGGAAGCGCTCGAGATGGTCGAGCTGAAAGGGTTCGAGAAGCGCAAGCCCGGCCAGTTGTCCGGCGGGCAGCAGCAGCGCGTGGCCCTGGCGCGGGCGCTTATTACCCGTCCTCGGGTACTGCTCTTCGACGAGCCGCTGGGCGCGCTGGACGCGCAGCTCCGCGTAAAGATGCGCGAGGAGATTCGCCGCATTCAAAAGCGTGCCGCCATCACCACCCTGTACGTGACCCACGACCAGGAGGAGGCGCTGGCCATCTCCGACCGCATCGCGGTCATGCGTCACGGGGTCATCGCGCAACTGGGCACGCCGGAGGACATCTACAAACGGCCCCGCTCGCGGTTCATCGCCGATTTCATCGGCCTGGGCAATATTTTCGAGGCGCGCCGCGGAGACAACCAGCGCGTGTCGGTGGGCGGCAGTCTCGAGATGGCGGTGGCGACCACCCTGCCGGAAACCGGCAAGTTCAACGTGGCCGTGCGGCCGGAAGCGATTCGCTTCCTGGCGGCCGGGCAGGATGCGCCCAACACCTACGACGGTGTCGTGACCCTGCGCATGTTCATGGGGACCTCGGTGAAATACGTGGTGCGCTGCGACAGCCTGGAGTTTGTCGTCATGCAGCCCGAGCAGAGCGACTCCGGAATCGCGATGGATCAGCCGGTGCGCTTCTCGTTCAACCCTGATGACATTCTCGTCATGGAGGCCGACTGATGCAGGGCGACCGCAGGCTGGCCTCGGTCGGGCAATGGCTCGCTTTTGCCGTCGTTACGGTGGTGCTGCTGCTCTTCCTGGTCATCCCCATGTTCTCGTTGTTCTGGGTATCGTTCACCGGCGAGCCCTCGAACATCTTGCGCGACCTCTTCCGCGGGGATCTCGCCGGGTTCGTTCGCAACCTGACCGAGGGCGCGTCGCTGCACTATTACCGCGAGTTTTTCACCACGCCGCGCTACTACATGGGGCTCATCAACGGGTTGCTGTTCTCGGCCATGGTCACGCTGGGGTGCTGCGTGCTGGGCGTGGGACTGGCCCTGGCCATGGCGCGCACCGCCGTGCCCTTCAAAGGAGTGCTGCGCGCGCTGTCGGTGTTGCCGCTGGCGATCCCCTCGTACTTGATGGCCCTGTCGTTCATCTTGATTTTCGGAAAAACCGGCTTGATTACCCGGGGCCTGGCGCTGGTCGGCATCCCGCAAATCGATCCGTTCACGCCGTTCGCCTGTGCGATGGTGCAGATCTTTTCGTTCTTCCCCCTGGTGCTGTTGACCACGAGTGCGGCGCTGGAGCGCATGGATCCCAGTCTGGAAGAAGCGTCCAGCGTGCTGGGCGGGCCGCGGGACTACACTTTCTCGCGGGTGTCGATCCCGATGCTCTTGCCGGGTGTTGCGGCCGGAGCGTTTTTGACGTTCATCCGGTCGTTCGGCGACTTCGCCACAATGAAATTGTTGATACCCTCTTCGACTCGGATGATCGTTGTCGAGGCGTACCGCGACATGTCCGGAAACACCTACTGGGGAGGCGCCGCCACGCTGTCCACCGTGATGGTCGCGGTGATCTTGATCGGGCTGGGCCTGCAAAAATACGTCATCGAGCGGAACCGCTTTGAGACGCTGACCGGCAAGGGCATCGCGCAACCCCGGCTGATGCAGAATCCGGCCGCTTGCTGGGCGATTTTTGCGGTTTGCGTAATCCTCCTGGGTTTCCCGGTGTTGAACCTGGGCATCATCGCGCTGCTCTCGGTGGCGTCCAACTGGACCACCACCGCCCTGCCCTCCTCCTACACGCTGGCCAATTACCAGCGCGCGCTGTTTGACAAGCCGGAGTCGATTGTCAACGGCTTCATCCTGTCAGGGATCGCCCTGGTGCTGGCGCTGGCGTTTGCCGGCGGCGTGGCCTACATGATCCACCGCACGAAATTCTGGGGCCGCCACGTGCTCGACTTCGTGACGCTGTTTCCCTTCATCATTCCCGGCACGGCGTTTGCCATCGCGCTGGTCACCACGTTCAACGAGCCGCCGTTGGCGCTGCACCTGACCGTGTACATCGTGGTGATCGCTTACGTGATCACGCGAACGCCCTATGGGGTGCGCTCGATCCTGGCGTCGTTCCAGCAGATCGGGCCGGCCATGGAGGAGTCCTCGAAAACGCTGGGCGCCACCGGGACGGTGACGCTGTGGAAGGTATTGTTGCCTCTGATCCGGCCGGGCATCATCGCCGGCGGCATCATGATTTTCATCTCCACCATGACCGACGTGGCAATCACCATCATGGTCTGTCCGCCGGCCTGGTATCCGGCTTCTCTGCACGTGTTCAACCAGGTGGCGGACTCCCACTATTCGAGCGCGGCGGCCTACGGAATCGTGCTGATGGCGCTCATCTACATTCCCTACATCATCATGCTGAAAATCGTCGGCGTGCGTGACATGAGCCTGTGACCCAGCATCCGCCGCCCGAGTTCATCCCGGCCAAGCCGCGCCGCATGTTGATCCACGCACTGGAGTGGCTCAACCGGCTGGTCATCCTCCGCTGGCTGGAAATCACCGTGGAAATGCCGGCCGAGGACCTCGAGCGGCTGAAGGCGATTCCGCCCGGGACCGGAGTTCTGCTGGCCTCCAATCATCCCACCTTTGCCGATCCGTCCATTATTTTTGAGGTTACGCGGCGCTGGGGGCGCATGTGCAACTATATCGCGGCGCGGGAGATCTTCAACAAGTTCGGCGGGTGGATGGGTTCCGTGATCCGCCGGGCCGGCGCGTTCTCGGTATTTCGCGGCGGCGCGAACCAGATGGCCGCGCTGTTCGTGCAGCGCACGCTACAGGCGGCACACTTTCCCATCGTGGTGTTTCCGGAAGGGCACACGTTCTACCTCAACGACGTGCTGCTGCCGCTCAAGCCGGGCGTCGCGGCGTGGGCGGTGGACACGGTGGCCGCGGGCAACGCGCCGCCGGTGGTGATTGTCCCGATTATCATCAAGTATCATTTCGAGGCCGATATTCGGGAGCCCCTGGACCGCGCGGTGAGCCAGATGGAAGGCATCGTATTGAAGAGCATGCCTGAAGTGCCGCCGGGAGAATACTGGGACCGGCTCTATCTGCGGCTGCACCGCATCGCCAACGCCATCCTCTCGCGACAGGAGCGGCGCCACCATTACCATCCCCCGCGCGGTGGCGCGGACCTTGACGAGCGCGTGCAGGGCCTGTGCGCGCACATTCTCAACGATCTGGAGCGGCGCTACATCGGGGAGGCGCGCGAGGGCGACTTTTTCGACCGCGCGCGGCACTTGATGGCGCTGCTCAAGGACGACGACAATCCCCAGCACCACACTGACGCGCTCGACGCGCGGTTTGCCTGGGCGCTGTCCACCTTCCACGCAGGTTATCTACAGCCGGATTCGTCGCCGGAGCGCTTTGCGGAAACGGTGATGAAATTGCAGCGCGAGATCACGCACCGCGTGCCGCTCACCTTCCGCGCCCCCAAGACCGCGCACGTGCGCGTCGGGGAACCTATCGAGGTGGCGCGCTTCGTCACGCCGGCCTGCCGCGACGACGAGCATGCCCGGCGCGAGGTGACGCACGAGGTGCTCGGAGTGCTCACCGAGCGGATGCGCGGCCTGCTGGACGGATTCAGCGGGAACGTGCGAACACCGAGCGGGGTGAATTAGGCCCAGCCGGCCACGCGTGCGTCCCGGGTCGCGGCGGACTTCCAGGCGCCAACAGCGGCAGACATGGGAGTGATCGCTGCGCAGGTCTACCCCATCGCGCGCACTTCCAGGGAGCACGCCCTCGCTCAAACAGCAG
>VGFD01000084.1 GCA_016868975.1 Armatimonadota bacterium
CTGGGGGACTGGGGCGCGCCAGGGCCCGCACAAATCGGATAATGAGTGGTGCGCGGCGGCCGACAGGCCGTGACGGCGCGCCTCCGCCAGAAACGTCCCCCATTCACAATCCCCCCTCCGAAGGCGCTCGGCCATCTCCCAGCGATAAATCCCGGCGGCGCCAGCCGGCCGTTGAAGCGACGCCGCCACAAAATAAAGCAGGGCGTCTCCCGCGGCCAGCACGCGGATGCCCGCGGCCGATGCCATCCGTTCCAGCACGTCGCGGTCTGCCCGTTGCATCGCGCGCATGATCTGGGGACGCTCGCCACCACCGGGTGGAGGCGCGGCAATTTCCACCGCGGCGATGAACTCCAACGGCGCGACGTCCGCCGGCAGCGGGGCGTCCGCGGGTCGGGCGGGGATCGCGTGCGTCCTCAGCGGGCCTGCGTCCAGCGCGACGCAGGGCCACTCCAGGCGGGATTGAAGCGCAATGGGCACGCCGTCCGCGCGCCGGAAACTCCAGCCTTCCTCCTGATATCCCGCGGAGGCCAGAGCGAGGCGCAGGGCGGGCATGTCCGCCTCTTCGGCAAGCAACTCGACCGCGTCCAGGGCGCGGGTGCCGGGGTCCTCGTGAACGGTGAGCAGCATGGCGGCGCCGCCCAGCACGATCAGCGGCCGTGTTTCAGAGAGCCGCAACACGTCCTCAAAAACGGCGCGATTCTGCTCCTCTGCGCGGGCATACGCCTTGCGCCAGCGGGCCTGCATGTCGGCGGTGAGCAGCGCGAACCCCAGGCGCTGGTGGAGCCGCACGTAAGACAGCGGAACGAGTCCTTCGCCTTCCAGGCGGCGCTCCAGTCCACGCAGGTCGTTGAGGTCGCCAACGCCGCTCCACGAGTGTTCCGAAAACAGAAAATCCGGTGGATAGGGAGGCTCGCGGCGGAAGTCGTCGGAAAGCGCCATGCCCGCAGGCGTTCGCGGCGCGCGGGCAGGCTATCCTGCGGCCGCGTCGTTCACCAGGATGTCCGCGACCCGGCGGGCGGCCAGGTCGCAGTAGCCGGCGTCGATCTCGATGCCGACGCCGCGCCGCCCGACAAGCGCCGCGGCCACCAGGGTGCTGCCGCTGCCGCAGAAGGGATCCACGATCACGTCCCCCACGTAGGAGAACAGCTTGATGCAGCGCCGTGGCAACTCCAGCGGAAACGGCGCCGGGTGGCCGATCCGCTTCTTGCTCTCGCCGTTGAAGGTCCACATGCCGTTGGTCCACTCGAGGAATTCGTCGCGGCTGATGTCTGATTTCTGGCTGCCGCTGGTCTTTTTCCAAACCGTCTTGTAGAGTACCACGATAGTCTCCACCGGCGCGATCACGAACGGCGCCGACGCCGACAGCCAGGAGCCCCAGGCGGTGCGGCGGGAGATATTCTGCTCGTTCCAGATAATCGTGGAGTGATACTTCCATCCGACCTGCTTGGCCAGACCGGTGATGTCGGCGTAAACGCTCTGCTGGCCGCCCTTGTTCTTGTCCAGGGGGATGTTCAGACAAATGCGGCCGTCATCGCGCGCCATCTCGTGGCAGCGCTTCAGCCAGCGGCCGGTAAATTCCAGGTACTCTTCGTACGGCGTGCGGTCGTCGTGGCTGGCATAGGCGATCTCGACGTTGTAGGGCGGCGAGGTGACGATGAGGTCGACGCTCTTTGCGGGCAGGCAGTTGGTGGTGAGCACGTCGTCATGAAAAATGCGCTGCCCGCCGCCCTCGAAGAAGGCAGCTGCACGGCGAAGCGGCGTCACGCGGGTCTGCCTCGGCACGGGAACCCCTTTCCGGATGGTTGTTCCAAGCTCCTTCCACCCATGGAATTTTATTCAAGGAGGGAGCCCTGGTGTACTCATCGGCGGGGGAAAGAGGAACTTAAGGAGCCACAGGCTCCTTCAGGCGGTCGTTTTGTTGAGGAGGCCGCGCACGGTGGTGAGCAGCTCGGCGGGGCGAAGCGGCTTGGGGAGGAAGGCGTCACAGCCAGCCGCCAGGGCGTCATCGCGCTCGTGGGGCAGCACGCTCGCGCTGATGGCGAGGATGGGGACCCGCTCCGGCGCGTCGCGGTGCTGCATCTCGCGGGCGAGGTCCAGCCCGTCGCCGTCCGGCAGGCGGACGTCGAGCAGAATGAGCGCCGGCCGCTGGGCGTGCAGCAAGCTGCGCGCCTCCTGAAGCGTCATGGCGTCATGGACTTGAAAGCCAGCCGGCTCGAGCACCGCGTGCAACAGGGCAAGATTGGCCGGGACGTCCTCAACAGCCAGAAGGTGCTGCGGTGCGCCGTTGCTGGTCATACTGGACGACATGATTCCAAGTGTCATTGCCGGGACCTCTTGCTCACCCCATCTCATGCCCTCAGGGAAGCAAGTTCAAACCTGTGAAATTGGCCGCGTCGGAATGTTCTCCGCCTGTTAACACATCGCGAAGGGCGTCGTGTTACGCTGGAGGTCGATGCGGTTAGGAACAATTTTGACCACGGTGCAGGCCGGTACCCACCGGCCGCCCGGGAGCACGAGCGACGCGGCACATGAAGAGAGGCCGGTCGGCGTCACGGATACCGTGGCCGCCGCGTTGCCGCCTGCCTCCGTGCCCCTCCGCCTGGTAGCCATCGGGGACAGCCTGACCGCCGGCACCCAGGACGCCAACACCGTGCAGGAGCGCCAGCGCTTCGATTACAGCCAGCAGTTCGCCACGGCCACCGGCATGGAGTTCAACATGGGCCTGATCGGAGGCGAAGGGCTGCCGTTCACCGTGTTCGGCAACGTCGGCTTCGACCAGCGTAAGTTCGCCCAGTTGCGCGCCCGCCTGGTTCGCGCGCTGGCCCCGCTGGCGCTCTACACCTACTACGTGGGCGTGCTCCCTTTCGTGCCGCCGGTCTGGGAACTGCTCGGGCTGGGCAGCCGCACCTCCAGCTCCAAGAACCGCGCGGACCGCCCGCAGACGAACTTTGCGGTTCCCTCCTTCGAGCTGCGCCACCTCATCGACGTGAAAAGCGTGAGCGACCTCCTGGTCGAGATGAACGAAGCCACTGAGCAGACAGACGCGCTTGCCTCCACCATCCCGTGGACCAAAGCGCTGCTGCAGAACGGCGGCCGTCGGGTGATCGGCTCTCAGGTGGACCAGGCGGTGGCGGCCAAGCCGGATTTGATGATCATGTGGGCGGGTAACAACGACGCGCTCAGCACCGCCTTCGACTGCCGCGTGGACGACCGCACCCTCACCCCGGTGGAAGACCGCCCGTGGACGTTTCAGGACACCGACCTGGTGACCGACCGCAAGAAGATGCGCACTACCCGCAAGCCGATGCCCGGCTTCCGCAGCACGCTGGACCGCATCCTCAAGCGTCTGCTCACTGAAACCACCGCCGATATCGTGCTGATGAACGTGCCGGACGTGACAGTCGTCCCGATCCTGCGACCCATGGGAGAGAAGATCGGGCAGCTGCCGTTCAGCGTGCTACTGGCGGATGGGACGAACGTGACCCGCGAGATTGAGAACTGGGTGATCCCCGATCTGCGCGCGGACGGCACCCGCTATCCGCCAGGATCGCGCGTCAACCTCGTCACCGTGCTGGAGAAATTCCTCTCGCGCAACGAATTGAAGTCAAAGGCCGAGCTGCAATCGCGGCTGGCGAAGCTTGCCGTGGAGCCGGTCTTCGACGAGGACGAGGTACTCGATCCGACGGAGATGTTGGCTGTGAGCAACCGCGTGGCGGAGTACAACCAGCTGCTGGCGGACGCCGCCGCGAGCAATCCCCGCCTGCACCTGGTGGACATCCATCAGCTGCTCAACGATACCAAGGCGAACGGGCTCCCGTTGCGCGGCCCCGGGGCCCCCGTGACGGTCACCAACACGTTTACCGGCACCCACGACGCTTCCGGGCGCGACGGTATCTTCAGTTACGACGGCGTACATCCCAGCGACACCGGACACGCGGTCATCGCCAACGCGGTGCTGGACAAACTGAAGCAGGATTTCGCGGGAGATCCCAAGTTCGGCTTTCTGCAGTCGCTGCCCGGCGTCGATGAGAAGGCCGTGTACACCCTCGATCCGCACCGCACGCGACAGGACTACACTGTCGTGCTGGATCGCGCTCACGTCGAGCAGCTCTGGCAGGGCGCCCAATAATGGGGGATCCAGGGGGCTCCCTCTGGATCAGATGCGGGGGGATGCGGCTGGCGCTCTTGTTGATCTTGCTGGCGTTGCCGGCGTGGGCCGAGGAGCCCATCCAGGCATATGTCTCGAACCGCTCGATCGGTGAGGCCTATCTTTCCGACGGCCAGTACTACGTCTCATTGGACAAACTCGTCAGGGCGGTGCGCAAGGACATCCGCGTGTCGTCGCGCGACGGCCGGGTCCTGCTGTACGGACGCGTCACCAACGTGCAGGCCGCGAAGTCGGCGGTCGGCTGGCTGGTTCCGGTGCGCCCCATGGCGGACCTTCTCCAACTGGGCATGCGGTTCAACAAGCTGGCCGGGATCATCGACCTGTATCCCCGCAACCGCAGCAGCCAGCCCGCCGCCCTGTACGTCAACCAGGGCAAGGGCGGCGAGGCGCTCGAGGTAACGACCGTGCTGGTGGCGGGCAAGCCCAACGTGGTCTGCTTCTTCTCCCAGGGAACGCCGCTCTGGCTGCGGCTGCAACCCTCGCTGGAGCGCCTGGCGCGAGGGCGCGCGGATCTCGCGGTACTCCTCGTGGACGTCAACCGACCGAAAGTCGTGGGGACGGTGGACTGGCAGTCGCCGTTGATGCGCGCCAATCATCTGACCGGTGTGCCTTTCTTCCGCCTGTACGACGAGAAGGGAAACCTGACCGCCGAAGGCGACGACGCATACCAGCGCGTGCTGGAGTGGCTCCGCAAGCTTTAAGGGATTTTTCATGCCTTTTGGCTAGGATCCAGCCATGAACCTGGCAGCGATCGTTCCCAAAACGTGGCAGCCCGCTCCCCGCGTGCTCGGCAACCTCAACATCTCCGGCTGGATTCCGGGCGGCCAGCACGACAAGATCGACATCCACCTCTCTTCCGACGAGTACAAGAACGTCGCGGAGCGGGACGCGGCGCGCATGCTGGGCTACTTCACCCAGAAATTGCAAGACGCCGGCTTCCCGTGGTCGCTGTACGACTGCACGGTTGACGGGGAGAAGGTCACCAGCGGCAAGGCCATCAGCGAGATCGAGGCCCTGCGCAAGCTGCGCAACAACGAGCACGTCCTCTTTCAGCCCATGCGCAACCTGCAGCTCAACCTCTCCAGCGAGAGCCTGGGCGCGCTGGCCGCGGCCGGCGCGGTGGGCGGCCAGGACATGACCCACATGACCAGGGTCGCGAATTTTACCAAGACCGCGCAGGTTTCACCCGGCTCGCAGGGTTACGAGCTGAAGTTCGGCGCGCCGGTGGTGGTCAGCACCGCGGGGCAGCTCAAGCTGCTGTACGAGATGTACAATCCCGAGGTAAAAATCAACGAGAACAATGCCGTGGGCAAGGCCGCCCACCAGCTCTCCTATTTCACCAAGGAAACCATGGGAAGCCCGTATCCCTGGCGCTTCTTCAAGGAGAGCACTGAAAACAAGATCGTCCGCATGGCCAGGGCGGCGGTGCCTGGTCTGGCCGGCGGCGCCCTGGTGGGCGCGGGCATCGGCGGCATGCTCGGCGCTCCCATCGCGCTGTTCACCGGCAACTGGACGGTCGCCAAGACGCTGGCCACCTACGGCGGCATGATCGGCGGCGCCTACAAGTTCTTTGACAGCGCGCGCACCGCCGCCAAGGGCACGCCCATCAACGCGGTGGAAGCGTTGAGCCGGGTGCTCGACGGCCAGGGCGTGATTTTTCAGGAAACCACCATGCGCAGCGTGGGCGTGCCGATTATTGGCAAGATTTCCTGGTTCTCCGATCACGGAGAGGGCAGCGTGATTTCCAACCCCGCCGAGCTCGACACGTTTTTCTGGATGCAGAACCAAGCGGCGAAGATGCCGGGCACCGATCCGAAAAAGGAAGAGCCCAAGCCGGCTCCACCGCAGGTGATCGTGATTCAGGATAACCGCTCGTATGAGCAGACGAACCTGGACGTCTACCCGACGCGGGAGCCGCGGGACCGCTGGTGACCGTCCCCCCCGAGCTGATTCCGGGGATGGTCTGTCCCGGCTTTCTCTGCATCGATTTCGCGGCTCTTGCCTCGCGCGGCCTGCACTTCTTGATCCTCGACGTGGACAATACGATTTCCGGCCTGGGAGCCGTTTCGTTGATTCCCGGCGTGGTGGAGCACCTGCACGCCGCGCGCGAGGCGGGCCACCTGCGGGGTCTGTGCCTGGTGAGCAACGTGATGCTGGGACGCCACAAAGTGCTGCGCGTGGAGCGCTTCGCTCGCGAGCTGGACGCGCACTTCGTGGCCGCCGACTGGCGCGCGCCCAAGCCCTCTCCCCTCCCCTTCCGCGCCGCCCTGCAGCGCATGGCGTGTGAGCCGAGCGAAACCGTGGTGGTGGGCGATCAAGTGTACACCGACGTGCGCGGCGGCAACCGCCTGGGGATGTTCACCGTGCTGGTCCCGCCGCTGGGGCCGGATCACTGGACGACGAGGCTGATCGGACGGCGCGTGCGCGAGCGCCGCGTGCTGGCCGCGCTGGGGTTGATTTAGCTTTAGCGCAAGGTTGATCGCATCAGCCGCTGAAGCCGTGCCACGGCCAATGGTTGCGGGTGGCAACGTGCCACGGCCAGGTCGACGGGGAATTTTCGACGGAAAACAAAGAGCGCCTCGGCGTTCTGCCCGAGGCGTGGAGGTTGGCGCTCCAACTGAGCCGAAACCCAGCGCTCTTCTATCCTGATTCGAGCCGTCGTCAGAGGTTGTACGGACCCCTCGTCGGGCTTGTCTGGAGGACAGGATCTGACCCCCGCGTATGTCACGCATCAGATGCTGAACGGGCAGAACCCCGCATCTTACTTTCTCGCTTACAGCCCAACACGCCAAACTGCAAGCACAGCCGGACTTACCCGGCACTCCATCCAGGCGGCCAACAGGCATCCCGGGCGGGGAGGGTGTTAACGCCTTTTCCCTGGCGGCGCACGGCGCAGGACGAACCTTTCACCGTGGCCCGCGGCTCGGGGCAAGCCCCTCACTGCGGCCCGCGCGGGACAAGTCCCACTCGGTGAATGGATAATAGCACGGCCCTATCCGAGGGTCAATCTGTGAATTTATGTGGATAACTGTGGATAAGTCCGACGGTATACATACATCGGTATAACAGCGCCATCAAAAATGTGTATAAGAATTTTCGAAAACGCCGTCAGGCCGCGACGACCGCCTCCAACTGAGGCCGTGACGCGGGCGCGGTGGTGATGCGCAGCTCCTCCAGCGAGCAGCCGGGGGTGTACTGCAGGTTGACGCGGAGGATCTCGCCGGCCTTGACGCGGGTCTCCTCGATGGGCAGCACGAGCCACATCAGGAACCAGTCAATCAGGCTGGCCGGGTCCATGCTCTGCTCGTCCAGGTACAACGCGGCCTGGGTGAGGAAGCGGACGCCGTTCACCACGCCGTCCTCGGTGATTTCCGCGTTCACTGTCTCGTTGACGTGCGGATTTACCAGGCCGGCGAAATCAGTCTCCCAGTAAGGCACCAGCGGCGACATCGGTATCGCCCGCGGGTCCACCAGGGCGGGATGGGCGTAACGCACCAGCTGAGTCTGGTAGCCGTAGAAATTCTGGTTTTCGTTGATAAGCTGAACGTAATTCATCGTCGTGCCGGGAACGGTCACGTACGGATGATCCGGAAATGCCCGCGTCAGGTTGCGTCGGATGGCGTTCATCACCGGGACCTGCTGCTCGTTGATGAGCGCCACGTGGAGCATCTCGCAGATGACGGCGTCGACCGGCTCGGGCGGCACAAACTCGCTCGCCGAGCCGTGCACGACCTCCACGCGGGACTCCAGCCCGTTCGTCTTGATGAACTGGCGGCACGCCGCGGCCACTGCTGGGTCACGTTCCACGGTGTAAACCTTGCGCGCCTTCTGCGCCGCGAAATAGCTCAAAATTCCCGTGCCCGCGCCGGCCTCAAGCACGACGCCGCCCTGCGGCACCTGCTTCTCGATGGCCCGCTGGAAGCGGTGGCAGCGGTCTTCATCCATCAAGAGGTGGTACTGGTAGGACAGGGGAACGAGTCCGCCGGCCGGAAGCCGATGTCCCATTCCGCTCACTTCCCTTCACTCAATACTCTGCTCGTGGTCCCGGCGACCGCTTCCTTGCGTCGGCTTGACAATGGCAAGGCCCGGCGGGTGGTCCATGGGGGCTTGCGTCAAGCCGGCCGCGCGCGCACGTTTTGTGCGGGGGACGAGACAGGTGTTTGTCCTACCTCACCTATCGGCACGGTCCGGGGGATCTTAAGGCGTCGCCGGAGCCCTGGGGGGCAGCATCTGGATGTACTCGTCGTCGCCTTCCGGGAACGGGTCCACCGCTGTCATGGGCAGACCCCACCCGAAATACACGGCGCGCAGGTGCTGCACCGTTTCGTCGTCGTTGAGCAGGCCGTGCTGCATCGCGTTGTGCAGCACGATGGTGTGGCTGTTGGGAAGATTGAGGGAATCGGCATCGATCAGGCCGTCTCCGTAGGTGATGCCGAGCAGGTTGTCGCGCGACGGGGTGGGCATCACGTCGGTGCCCACGGTCAGCGTGACCACCTTCGTCTTCTGCTGCGGCCAGCGGCTGTTGAGGTCGGCGAGCGGCGCGCTCTGGTCTTCCGGCTGGAGCCAGGTGAGCGCGTCCAGGTCGGTGCTCTGCAATTTGCCGAAGGCCGCCGCCCAGCGCACGTCCTTCTCGAACACGTCCCTGGCGAGGTTGGCGAAGTGCACGCCGCGGTTGGGCGTGCCCAGCATCAGGAAGCGGTTCACCGCGTCCCCGCCCTGGTCGATGTACAAGCGCGTGTTGATGCCGCCCATGCTGTAGCCCTGGACGTCGAACTTGTCCCAGGCGGTGGCGGCCTTGATAGCGTCGAAATTAGCCCGCATTTCCACGACATTCTTGTCGGGCGCCTGGCGGTTGTCCGAGAAAATCATTTCGAAGACTTTCGCGTCTTTGGGAACCGCGCCGGCCGCAACCGCCTGCAAGTCGCCATTGGCGTCCATGGTGTAGAACGCGCCCTGCTGAACGTAGAAGCACTGACCGCCGTTGCTGCTGTTACGCGTCAGGTGCTCGACGAGGGGCTGGAACGCCTTTGTTTCGGTGGTCCAGCCGGGGACGATGACGAACGGCCGATCGATGATCGGAACGGGAAGCTGGTCCAGCGGCTTGTGGATGGCTTCCTTGACTTTGGTGATGGCCTGCTCCAGCTTATAGATGGTGCCGAAGCTGATGAATCGAACGCCGGCCAGCCAGCCGCTGATGGCGCGGCCGATGACGCCGCCGATGCCGGAGACGATGGACGAGGCGATGCCCAGCTCGGCTGCGGCGGGGATGGAGACAGCGGGGCCCAGCGGCGGTTGCTCGGGATGCGTGGCCAGCACGAGGGATTCCATGGGCGTCGGGATTTCGGCGCCCGCTGGGGCGCTCGCCCCATGGGCAAGCACGGGCTGCGCCATGCGCTGCGGCGCAATCAAGACAGGCGTCAACATGAAACCCTCCGCGACCAAATGCCTCGTGTGCTAGAAGATAGCACTCTGGGTCGCCGGGGATGTTACAAAATTGTTAACTGAATCTTTCGAGCACGGCATAACCGGTGGAACGGCGCACCGGCACGCGGCCCATTTCGCGAATCAGACGCACGAACTCGTCCACTGACATGGACTGGCCGTGCGTCGACCCGGCCGCCCGCGAGATCGACTCGTTCATCAAGGTGCCGCCAAAGTCGTTGGCCCCGGCGTTCAGGCACATCTGCGCGAATTTCGCTCCCATTTTCACCCACGACACCTGCACGTTGTTGATCCAGCCGTCGAGCATGAGGCGCGCCACCGCGTGCATGCGGAGGTCTTCCAGGCCAGTCGGCCCGGGCCGCGCCTTGCCGCTCTGGTAGAGCCTTGTATTCTGGTGGATGAAGCCGAGCGGCACAAACTCGGTGAAGCCGCCGGTCTCCTTCTGGACGTCGCGCAGCAGCGCAAGGTGCCGCGCCCAGTGGCCGGGCCCGTCCACGTGCCCGAACATGATGGTGGAGGTCGAAAACAATCCCACCCGATGCGCGGTCTTCACGATGTCAATCCACGCCTCGGCGGTCAATTTGTTCTTGGTGAGGATCTTGCGGACCTCGGTGTCGAGAATCTCCGCCGCGGTGCCTGGGATGCTGCCCAGGCCGGCCTCCTTGAGCATGCGCAGCACGTTCTCGACGGACATTTTCGAACGCTTCGCCATGTACTGAATCTCGAACGGCGAAAACGCGTGCACGTGCATCTCCGGCAGCCGGGCCTTGATGGCCGCCACCAGGTCGCGATAATCCGCGGCTACCATGGCCGGGTGCAGACCGCCCTGCATGCACACTTCCGTGCAGCCCGCCTCCCACGCTTCCACGGCGCGCTCCACAACGCGCTCGATGGGCATGCGGTAGGCGTGCTCGCTGTCCTCGTGGTGGGCAAACGCGCAGAACGAGCAACCCACGTAGCAGATGTTCGTGAACTGGATGTTGCGGCACGTCACGAAGGTGATCTCGTCCCCGACGCGGCGGCGGCGCAATGCGTCGGCCGCCAGACAGAGCGCGTGCAATTCCAGCCCGTTGGCCGCGAACAGCCGCTCCGCGTCCTCCACGCCGACTTCACGTCCGTCCAGCGCGCCGTCCAGGGCGCGCGCCACTTCAACGTCAATGGCGGACAGCAGGTGGTCGAGCGTCTCCCGAAGCCGGGGCGTTTCGACGGTCAGCATCTCACCAGCCCGCTCTCGTCGGTCCAGGCCGCGATGGCCCCGGCAAAGCGCTCGCGCATGAAACGCGTGCCAAGATACCTGGGGTACAACGCGAGACGCTCGCGCAGCGCGAAACCGGCCTCCACGGTGATGTCTGAGACTTCGCGCACTTCCGGCCACGCCGCCTCCGGATTGATGTGGTCCCTGGTGACCGGAGAAATTCCGCCCCAGTCGTTGATGCCGGCCAGGAGGTAGAATCCGTAAGCGTCCGGGGTGAGGTTGGGGGGCGCCTGCACGCTCATCTCCGGCCCCAGCATGAGCCGCGCCACCGCGATGGTGCGGGCCATGTCGAGCGCGCTCGGCTCGCCGTGGGCGCGCATTTTCGTGTCCATTTTTGCGCGGAAATTCTGGATGATGACTTCCTGCACGGCGCCGGTCTCCTCGCTCAAGGCGCGGATGGCGGCCAGCGAGGCGACGCGCTCCTCGAGTGTCTCGCCGATGCCGATGAGAATTCCGCTGGTAAATGCGACCCCCAGATCGGCGGCGTCGCGGATGGTCTGCAAGCGCAGCTCCGGCGCCTTACCGGGACAGGCCCAGTGGGCCTGCCCTCTTTCCAGCAGGCGCTCGCTGACATTTTCCAGCATCAATCCCATGGACGCGTTGTGCGGGCGCAATATCTCCAGCTCGTCGCGGGTCAGGATTCCGCAGTTGGAGTGGGGGAGCAGCCCGGTTTCCCGAAAAACCAGGTCGCACATGGCCGCGAGATATTCGGTGGTCGACGAATATCCCAGCCGGCGCAGCGCCTCGCGCACCGACGGGTAGCGCTCCTCGGGCCGCTCGCCCAGCGAGAAGAGGGCCTCCTTGCAGCCTGCCGCCTGCCCGGCGCGAGCCACCGCGAGCACTTGCTCGGGGGTCATGGTGTGGGCCAGCGGATCTTTCTCCGAGCGCGCGAACGTGCAATATCCGCACACGTCGCGGCACAGGTTGGTGAGCGGAATGAACACCTTGCGGGAATAGGTGACCCAGCGCGCGTCGCCCATCCCCCGATCGCGCACCACCGAGGCGGCGTGCAACAGGGCGGGAAATTCGGCGCGGCCGCAGCCCATGAGCGCCACGCCGTCTTCAATGGAGAGGCGCCCTCCCTCCAGGACGCGGGCCAGGATGCGGGTCGGGGTGTCGATCAGCGAGGGCATGGGGCGGGGGATTACGTCGGGCGCCGCAGCATCTCCCGCCACAGGCGCTCCCACGGACGAGAAGCGCGGCTTTACAGGTTGAGAGGCGGGGTGTCCCCGCGCTTCTCTAGAGCTCGATGGCGGAGAGCTTGCGCTGCTTGCCCGCGGTGACCATCTGCAAGAGCGCGTCGAAGTCGGGAAAGAACAGCTCCTCGATGCGGGCGTAGTTGGCGCCGTCGGAGATGGAGATGGCGCGCATCATCTTCTTGCCGGCGGGCGGCGCGGAGAAGGCCAGCATCTCCCAGCGCACGGCGAACCGCTCCGGGCCGTGCTCGTAGGTGATGCTGTCTTTGGTGATGGTGACGCGCTTGCCGGTGTTCTTCATCAGGGTGAGCACCATGACGACGAGAATGGCGACCCCGAACAGCAGGGGCAGGACGCTCATCACCAGGAGCAGGCCGAAATGGCTGGCCCCGGGGAACTTGTCGAGGTAGTACAGGCCGCTCCAGATGAGAAGACCCGCCACCAGCGCTGGCGCGGCCGCCAGCATCGTCGCCTGCCGCGTCAGCCCGGACTGGAACGTCCGTGCCTTCTCCGTCTTCACGCTCACCAGCGGCCACCTCCGAATCCCGCGCCACAGCGCGGCTCCCGAACGGTTTCTCGCTTGGCCATTGAGTTCCTCTCCGATGAAAACAGGGCAGTCGACGGTGCTTGACAAGCCCGCCGGGAGTGTTATAATGGGCAACGTCCCCGGCGGCCGACGCTGGCGACAACACCGATATCGCGGGGTGGAGCAGTCCGGTAGCTCGTCGGGCTCATAACCCGGAGGTCGCAGGTTCAAATCCTGTCCCCGCAACCAACGAAGAAGCCCTGTAACCACGGGGCTTTTTGCATTCCGTGAGGGATGGCGATCTTGAGGGAGATCCGGCAAGTGGGCGCCCAAAACCCTCCGCAAGATCCTTGCCCGTCAGTGGATGGCGTAGGGGTGGGCGCCTGGGAAGCGCTGGAGGCGCGGTACGGCGACCTGGACCGGTCCTCCAAGAACCGCAAGCCTTCCGAGCGGGGCCGCGGCCGCCAGGAGAAGGAACGCGACCAGGAGGCCAGCGCCGCGGCGCCCGTCGAAAGATCGCCATCGGGAGGCAAAGCCATGAATAAAGCGGATCTGTATAGCCTGGTGGACGAGCTCCCCGAAAGCGAAGCGCATGCGGCCGCGCGCTACCTGGAATATCTTCGGGATCGCGCCGGAGAGCAGGCGCCCGCCGAAGAATTCGACGAGGAGCCCCTGAGCGAGGAGGAGGCCGCCGCTCTGGCCCGCGGCACGGCCGACTTTGAAGCTGGACGCGTCACGCCATATGAGGAGTATCTCAAGAAGCAGACCGCGGAGTAGCGTGGCCCTTCGGATCGTCCCATCGCCTGGCGCCGAAGGCAAGGTGCGTCATGAGAGAACCCATTGCAGGCGGCGAGCACACCGAAGCTGACTGGCCTCCACCTGGAGAACCGCCCTCAGACGCGCTCGCGCAGCAGCGCCGAGAAGTACGTTTGCAGCGACGGGTCCTGCTGGGCGTCCAGGCGGACTACCGTGCGGAAGACGCCTGCTTCGTCGCAGCGCGCTCGGCGCTGGACGTGGCCCTGGAAGGTGGTGGCCGGCGCGTTGCGCAGCTCGCCCGTGCGCACGACCACCGGGGCGCCATGCGGCAATTCCTCGCGCGTCTCCAGGAGCAGGCCGCGGCTGGCCAGATCGATCATGGTGCCGCTCGTCCGCCGCCCCATGGACTCGACGTCAGCCCCGACGTAGGCGCCCACCCGCACGAAGCGGCGGCGATCCACGCAGCCTTCGGAGCGCAGGCCGTTGAGACGCAGCAAGCGGTTCACCCAGGAGGCGGCCAGCACCTCGCCGGAGTCGACGTAGGTTATCCCAAGCTGCACCTTGGAGCG
>VGFD01000085.1 GCA_016868975.1 Armatimonadota bacterium
CTACGAAGTCCGCGCGGGGGATTTTTCACGGCACCTGATCGACGTCGCCCTGCACTTTTCATCGCGTGGCGCCGCGTCTGTCGTGCTGCGCATGCCGGCCTGGCGTCCCGGACGTTACAGCGTGCAGAATTTCGCCGGCCGCGTCCAGGAATTTTCCGCTGACGGGCACCGGGTCACTCGCGTCGATAAAGACGCATGGCGGGTGGATGCCGCAGGCGCCGAGCGCCTCACAGTGAATTATCGCTGCTACGCAAATATTCTCGACGCCGGCGCGAGCATGCTCGATCGCGACGAATTGTACGTTAATCCGATTTCCGTCTTGATGGCGGTGGAGGGACGCCTCGACGAGCCGGCGCTCTTGCGGCTGGATGTTCCCGCCAACTGGCGCGCCGCCGTGCCGCTGGACGCGGTGGAGGATCGCGCGTGGCGCGCCCGCGACTACCACGAGTTGGTCGACTCGCCGTTCGTGGCCAGCCCCGCGCTGGTCACGCGCACGTTCGAGGAAGGCGGCGCCATCTATCACCTGGATTTCCAGGGCAGCGGAAATTACGACCTGGATCGGATCACCTCTGACGTAACAAAAATCGTCGGTGAGCAGGTGCGCGTCATGGGCGGGCGGCCGCCGGTGGGAGAGTATCGCTTTCTTTACCACCTCTTGCCCGAGAAGTTCTCCCATGGCGTGGAGCACGCGCGCGGCGCGTCCATGGCCATCGGCCCGGGCGACGACTTCGATCAGGAAGCGTTCTACGATCGGTTCCTGAGTCTCACCTCGCACGAATTCTTCCACGCCTGGAACGTCAAGCGGTTTCGCCCGGACCCCATGGTGCCCTACGATTACTGGAAGGAAGCCTGCACCCCGCTGTTCTGGGTGGCGGAAGGCATCACGTCCTACTATGGCGACCTGACCCTGGCGCGCTGCGGGCTGTGGTCCCGCAAGCGGTATTTCCAGGCGCTGGCCGAGGAGATTGACGCGTTGCGCAATTCCGGCGGGCTGCCGGCGGTGTCCCTGTGGGACTCGTCCTGGGACGCCTGGTCGGCCGGCTACGGCAGCGCTCCGCCGACAAAATCCCTGTCGTTCTACAACAAGGGCGAGCTGGTCGGATTGTTGCTGGATCTGGAAATCCGCCGGCGCAGCGAGGGCGCGCGCAGCCTTGACGACGTGATGCGCCGGCTGGACGCCACCTTTGGCGACGGGCAGCGCGGCTACAGCGAGGCGGATTTCGAGGACGCCTGCGCCGACGCCGCCGGCGCACCGTTGCGGGACTTCTTCGACCGCTGCGTGCGCACGCCGGATCCCCTCCCGCTGGAGGAGGCGCTCGACGAACTGGGGCTGGACCTGGAAGTCGAGCATCCCGCCGACAAGATCGAGGCGCGCCTGGGCTGCCACGTGGACGAGCGGGGCGCGGTCAGCAAAGTCGTCGCGGGCTCGCCGGCCATGGAGGCGGGGATCGAAGCCGGCGCCACGCTGCTGGCCATCAACGGCCGCAAGCTCAACGGGGCCGCCCTTCCCCAGACCGTGAAACGGCTGGTGAGCGGTGACTCCGCACGCCTTGCCTGGACCTTCCGCGGGCGCCATCACGACGCCGCGCTGACCGTCTCCGAGGGGCTGGTCAGCGTGTACAAGATCGCGCCGCGCGAGCACATGACCCCGGCCCAGCGGCGCGCCCTGGACGACTGGCTCGGGGGGCCGCAGGAGGGGTAGCGGCGCGGCGCCGAAAGTGAGGCTACCACCTTGGGAGGCCGCCTTCCGTGACCGAACAGACGTCTCACCGTACCCAGCAGCGCGAGGTCGTGTACGACGGCGAGGAATACAGCCGTGACAGCCTCCAGTCGATGGTCACCCACTACCAGCACAAGCACGCCACCGACCTGAAGGATCTGGAGAAGCTTCGCCAGGCGCACGACGAGATCGCGCGCGAGATGAACAAGGATTTGATGGAGCAGAAAACGGCCTGGGAGTACATGAAGGACATGGTCTCCCTGGACGCCCAGAAAGTCGGCTCCAATTTCCGCGGCCTCCTTGAGAAAATCCCGATATTGAACGACTACGTCGCCGACCGCCCGATTGCCGAGCTGCTCCGTGAGAAAATCCAGGTGGCCGAGCTGCGCACCAAACAGGTGGGAGAGTTTCTCGACCAGATCGAAGTGCGCATCGCCAACCTGCGGGAAGACATCACCCGGCTCAACAAGAAAATGGTCGTGGCGGCCCAGAACGAGGAGAAGGCGGCGCGCATCATCCTGGATCTGCAGCGCGAGCAGCAGGCGCTGGAATCTGAAATCGCCGCCCTGCCCGCGGATGCCAACGTGGCCCGCCGCACCAAGGAGGCGGCCCTCGACGAATTGAAGCGCAAGGTCTGGGAACACGGCGGGACGCTGCGGCTGTACTCCAACGCCGAGGATCGCATCGCCAGCATCGTGGCCATGAACAACAACTTTCTCGAGATGCTGATGAATTTGCACTCGAACATGACCATCCTGTACGAGAGCGGCATGGAGATTCTCGACGAATTGCGCGGCAACGTGTCCGGTCTGGCCACCGCGACCCAGGCCAGCGAATTGACACTGGACATGCAGAAATCGCTGGAATCGCTCAAGGTCAGCGTGAACAAGGTGGCCACCCTGGCCTCGCAAACCTCGTTGTTTCTCACCCAGAACGTCGAGCGCCTGACCTCGCAGATGAAAATCTACGACGACGCGACGAAGCAGTTGATCGAGTCCAACCTCGCCGCCGAGCGCGAGATTCAGGAAAAACGCATCGACGAGACGCTTGCCCTGGCGAAAAAAGAGTACGACCTCCTGCAAGAGGCGCGGCAGGCTGGCGAGACCGCGTGAATTCCCAGGCCTTGCGGGTGGGAACGCTGCGGGGGGGCGACGCCGAGCGCTACCTGTCCCGCCTGGTTTCCCTCATCAGCGCCGCGCGGCTCAACAAGTTCTTCCCGGACCCGGCGCACCTGAGAAACCTGTACGCGGCGATGCGGCCCAGCCTCAGCCGAGGCTTGTATCCCGAGCTGGCGCTCAGCCCGAGCAACGGGCTGCCGGCGGAGCGCGCGGTGTCGCGCGTGCAGGCCGACGCGCAGCTGGCCGGAAAATACCTGCGGGAAAATCCCCGGGAAACGCTGCTCGCGGCCGCCGAGCGCACCGACCTGGACGCCGCCCGCCGCATGGTGGACCGCCGCGATTATTACGCCACCCTGGCCGAGGCGCCGCCGTGTCCAGCGGTAAACCTGCAGCTCGCGCTGCGCCGCGTGGACCCGGAGACGCAGACCGCGCACTTTACGGTGATGTTTGATCGCTACGACCTGTCCGAGTCCCTTTTTGTCCGCTACACCATCCTGCTGCGCCAGACGGCCAACCGATGGACCCGACAGCAGGTCGAGCTGGTGGGCGACGATCTCGCCTTCACGGAGAATTTCCGCAACGCGATTTCCCGTTTCACCTCGGACGAAGCGGAATTTGCCTTCCTGCTGCTCAGCGATCTCCCCAGGGTAGCCGTGGAGGACGTGATCCGCGGGCGGGTGGGTCCGCTGTGGACGCGCGGGGCCGAAATGCCGAACGATTTTGCCGCTCTGTTCGAGCAATTTCCGGAGGCCGCCGTGCTTCACTTTCCGATGGATCGCGCCGGACGCAACGTGCCCCGGGAGGGCCGCAGCGATCCGCTGGCCACACTCTACCGCGAGTTTCTCGACGAGGAGACGCGCGCGCCCGTCGACGCGCGCGCGCGCGCCCTGAATTACAAGGTTTGGAAGGAGCGCAAGTTCGCGGCCACCGCGGATATCTCCAGGCCTCTGCAAGAGCTGCTCAAGGGGCGCGGCACGCCGTGCGTGGTGAGGGCGGCCCAATGAGCATCCGCATTCACGAGGAAGCGCTCGTCCTGGAGCGCGAGACGGTGCGGCGCCTGCTGCGCGACCGCGGCGTTCCGAGTTTCCTGTGCGAGATCGATCAGGGCGACTACGGATTCACCCGGGCGCACCTGGATTTGCTGGAAGCGCTGGAAGCCGCCCTGGCCGTCTCGTGGGAAGCCTCCAAGCACGCGGTCAATCTGCTCGCGGCGCACGGGGGACAGGCGGACGCGCTCGTGCGCCTTTTCGGGCTGTACTCCGGCGGCGTGGCCGCGCTGCAGAGCACGCCCGAACCCATCGACGTGAAAGTGCGCGTGAACGGCGCCTTCACGACGGACCACCTGGAGCCGCTGCTGGCCGCGCCGCTCGAGGGACTGTCCGCGGCGCTGCTCGACGACTGGCTTTCGTGGCTGCGCTTTCACCGCTGCCACCAGAATCCGGAAAAGCGGGTGGAGCGCCTGGAGGGCGCCATCTCGTGCACCCGCGCCTACTTTGAGCTGCTCGTCAACGCGGCCCGCCAGCAGGGTGAGGACGCTTGCCACGGGCTCCTCCTCGACGCGCTGCGCGGGACGCGCATCGAAATCACGCAGGACCGGCCCAAACGATGCTGGACGATGCAGGGATTTTCCTGGAGCCCTTCAGCCGTGCAGGAAGAGAGCGGCCTGGTGGACGTGTGGCCCGACGACGTGGTGGGCAACGAGGATTTCATGCGGGCCGGGCTGCGCCTCGCGCGCGACGTGGCCGGTTTTGACATGGAGACCCGCTCCAATCCCAAGCGGCTCAATCCGGTCATGTTCGCGATGGGCGATCCGGGCTGTGGCAAGACCGTCACCTGCCACGCCATCGGAAATTATTTTCTAAAATTCTGCCGGGAGCGGGGGATTCCGGCCCGCTTCGTGGTCATCCGCCGCACCGACTGGGCCTCGTCGTACCAGAACGCGTCGGCCCAGCAATTGCTCGACATCTTCAAGCAACGGGTGGCCGGTTTTGACGGCGTGTGCGGCGTGTACTGGCCGGATATCGACACTGCGTTCGCCGCGCGCTCCGACGGGGGCCTGCGCTCGGAGGAGAAGAACATCCTGGGCGCATCGTTCGGGATTTTCGACGGCACGGTCATCCCCAAGAACGGACAATGGTTCATGCTGTGCGACGCCAACACGCTGAACATGGATCAGGCGACCATCAGCCGCATCACGCAGGATCCGTTCCACTTGAAGGGTCCCGTCACCGCGCAGGATTTCGCGGTGCTGATGCGCGACAAGAAACTGCGCAATCATGCGGCATTCTTGCAGCTGACCGACGAAGAGTGGCTGCGGGCCGGCCAGAAGTGCATCGACGCGAAGCTCAGCGGGCGCGCCGTGGACAACTTCACCCGCAAGATCATCAGCGAGATTGAAGATTTCGAGTATCCCGACGAGTACTACAAGGCCGACCTCGCGCGGCGGCGGGAGATCATCGCGGAGTGCTCGAAGCCGATGGCCTTCGCGCGCGTGATGGAGATCATCGAGCATTACCAGAGGTTCGAGCGGGAAGCGGAGGCGCGCGCAAGCCAGGAGCGCTTCGAGGAGCGAGTCCGCGAGATCGTGCTGAACATGACGGCGCATGCGGCGGCCAGCACACTTGGGGGGGGCCAGGGGGCGACCAGGGCATCAAACCCGATGGGTGGTAACGATGGCACGCGCTAAAACCGAGATCCCCTACGACGCAATCGTAGGCGACACGCTGAAAAACCTCATCAAACAGTTCAGCCAGGAGCTGTGCTTCTACCGAGAATTGATCCAGAACGCCATCGACGCCGGCAGCCACCGGGTAGACGTGGAGATCGCCTACCTCGAAAAAAAGAAGATGGCGGTCGCCCGCATCGTGGATTATGGCGAGGGCATGGACCGCCAAATCATCGACACGCAATTGACCCGCCTGTTTTCCTCGACCAAAGAGGGGGATTTCACCAAGATCGGAAAATTCGGCATCGGGTTCGTGTCCGTGTTCGCGGTGCAGCCGGCCGCGGTGGTGGTGGACACCGGGCGGGGCGGAGAGCACTGGCGGGTGCTGTTTCACCCGGATTGCTCGTTCGAGCGCATTCGCCTTGACGACCCGGTGGAAGGCACCCGCGTGGAAGTCTACAAGCAGATGAACAAGCAGGGGTTCTCCTCGTTCTTGAAACGCTCGCGAGAAACCATCGCCCACTGGTGCCGCCACACGCCCGCCGAAATCTTCGTCAACGGCGAGCAGGTGAACGAGCCGTTCGATCTGCCCGGGCCGGTCAGCCTGAAACGCGAGGAGCACGGCACCGCGATTGTCGCCGCGCTGACCCGAGACTCGAACCCGTTCTTCGGTTTTTACAACCAGGGCATCACCCTGCTGGAAGGGCGCAAGGCGTATTTTCCGGGCGTCACCTTCAAAATCAAGAGCCGCTATCTCGAGCACACGCTCACCCGCGACAACGTCAAGCAGGACGCCAACTACGACAAGGCGCTCGGCATCCTCACCCGCATCGCGCGCCAGGACCTGATGCTGGCGTTGTTCGAGCACCTGGAGGCGGCGGCCCAGGACCCGGAGAACGAGCAGAATTCCCTCCTGTGGGATTTTGCCAACACCCACATGGACGTGCACTGGCCGCGCATCGGACGCAATTTTCGCATTGTCCCCACGCGCCACGGAGCCGCCGGGCTGCGCTTCGTGGATCTCGCCGGCACCGCGAGCAAAGGGGGGGCGCTGCTCAAGACGCTGGGCGCCCCGAACGTCCCCACACTGTTTTTCGACACCTGCGACAACCCGGTCACCGAGGCGCTGCACGCGCAGGGAATTCCCGTCTTGAGAGCCCAGCCGGCCAGCCAGGCGGGCAAGCAGATCGCGGCCCAGGGATTCAAGCTGCGCCAGGCGAGCAGCGTGCTGGCCGCGCCGCCCGCGGTGGCCGCGGAGAACGTCCCCCAGGGGCTCTCCCGACTGGGGCGCGACACGATCACCCTGCTCGACCGCTGTGGACTCGCCTTCAGCGGCGTGGGATTCGCGACCTTTGACTATGCGCTGTCCTCGGTTTCATACCAGGCGTTCATCCTGCAGAACAAGCCTGGCCCGCTGGCCATCGGCGGCCACCAGAGCGCGCTCCCCGAGGACGGCATGCCGGCGATCTGGCCGTTGAAATTCCTCAACAAGCGCCACCTCGTGCTCAACGTGAGCCATCCGCTGGTCAACCGGCTGGCGCGCATGGGTGAGACGCACGGCGACACCGCGGCGTTCATGCTGGCCAAGCTGGTCTGCCTCGCGGACGGCCTGAATCCGAAAATGGAGGAGCGGCTGCAGAGTCGTGCCGCCAGTGTCTGACATCCTCCACCATCTGCGCACCGCCGGCGAGCTGGATTCGCAGGGGCACTTTTCTCTCGACAAGCGCAAGGCGCAGGACAAGATGCGCGAGTTTCAGTTAGTCGACGCGCACGACTACGTCCTCAAGTTGATTCAGGCCGCGGTGGCCGGAGGCGCCACGAAAATTGAAGTGACCGCCGACGCGGCCAGCGTCACCCTCCTGTGCCACGGCTGGACGCTGGAGCGCGCCCTGCTGGAGCAGCCCTTCGACGGCCTGTTCATCGCCCAGGAGAGCGTCGACGGAGCCTTCTTGCGGCATCTCGCCATCGGTTTGAACGCGGCGCTGGCGCTGCAGCCGGAGCGCCTGGAGGTGTGGTCCGGCGGCGCCGCCGCGGTCGTCCCCGAAAGCGCGGCGGACCGCTTGAGCGTGGTCGAGCAGCCCGCGCCCTCGAGCGTTCCGAGAGACGCGACGCGCTTCGTCATCACCGAGCGGGTAAGCTGGCGCATGGCCGGACGCGCCATGCAAAATCTCGTCGGAGATACCCCGGAGGGTGCCGCCGTGCGCGCGCGGGCCCGCTTGTCCCCGATTCCCGTGACGCTCAACGGCGAGCCGGTCGCGGACGGGAAACTGGCGGCGCCCGACGGCGTACAGGCCAGCGTGACCTTTGCCGGGGAGACGTGCGCCGGCGTGGTGTGGTCTTCGGGTATTCGCCCGGAGCGGGGTACCGTTTCTTTCATCAAGGCCGGCGTAAAAATCTGCGACGCCGCCCTGGACCTTCCCCCGCTGCAGGCGTCCGCGATGGTGCGCGCGGACGGCGTGCTCACCAACGCTTCGGAGAGCGACGTGGTGGAGGACGCCAGCCTGGACGGCGTGATCGCGGCCGTGCGCGCGGCCAACGAGGCGCTCCTGCAAAAACTCGTCGCCGAATATCGGGACGGCAACAGCGAGCGCCGCCGCGGCCTTCGCCCCACGCTGCTGCACGTGCTGGCCGCGCGCGATTTGAAGACGTGGGAGGATTCACCGTCGTGGGACGCCTTGAAGGCGCTTGCAATATTTGAAATCGCCTCCGGCGACGCCCGCTCAGTGGGCGATTTTCAGGAAGTCACGCGGGCCGGGCAAAACGTTTATTATCACATGCGGGGCGCGCTTGAGCTGGTCCCCATTGTCGGGTACGTCATCGCCCGGGTGGACGGCGCGGAAAAGAATGCGCTCAGCAACCTGCTCGGTGACCGCTTCCGTCCCATCGCGGGCGAGACGCGGATCTTGCAGCGCGCGCTCAACATGAGCCGCTGGAACGCGAAAAAGAAGGGCGTGCCCCGCCTGCGCGCCGGCGTTTCGTACATGCAGGTGGTTTCCTTCAACGAGCGCGGCTTTTCCGGCGAATTAGGCATCGGGCGCCGGCAGCCGGAGCGAACCCAGGCATGCGTCCGCTTCTTCCTGCAAGAGCAGGAGCTGGCCGAGGAGCGCGAGGACCTCGACGGGCTGGTGTTTGACGCGGTCATCAACCACAACAAGTTTGCCGCCAATTACACCTACGACGGCATCGAGCACGACGCGCTCTGGAAGGAGGCCAGGGAATTCCTGGCCGAGCGCTTTGCCCAGGCGGTGGCGGCGCTGGCCACCGACGTGACGCCGCCGCATCCGGACGTGCGGGAGGTCGCGGAGCACGTGATCGACCTGCTGCACTACCAGAAGAAAAATTACGAGAAGCCGGACCTGCCCGAGGCAATTGGGCGCTACGGCCTGTTTCCCACGGTCGCGCGCCGCTTTGCAAGTCTTGCCGACCTCACCCGCGATCTCGAGGAATTTGGCGCGGTGCACTATGTGCGCAAGGTGGAGTTCGGCCCTCAGCTCGACCATCGACAAATTGTGAAGGAAACCAGCGATGATCTTATCGATATTCTGAAATTCGTCTTCGACCCCTCCAGGGTGACGGATTATTCCAAGAAGCTGGCTGCCGAGCGCGCGATGATGGAAAACATGCAGCGTCCGGCCGAGCTGCCCCAGCTCGGGGGGCGTGCCTACGCGCCGGTCGACATCCGCCAGGGTGACATCTTAGGCGCCCTTGGCCTGACGCTCCCCGAGGACATGCCGAAAACCCGGCCCTTCGGCCAGGTGCCCACGCAGGTTCGCTTTTTGCGCGGCGGAAAGCCCATCGAGACGAAAACCGTCACGCTTCAATTCGGACCGGTGTTGGGCGTGATCGATTCGCCGCGGCTGCAGCCCAACCAGACCTGGGACGCGGTGGAGGAAGATGAAGCCTACCAGGAGGCGCTGCAGGCGCTGCGCGGCGGGGCGGACGACCTGGCTCGGGTGGTGGCCGCCGAGGTGGGGGTGATTTCCGACTGGCGCGCCCCGCTGATCCGCGAATTTCTGCTCGGCTATCTATGCTGGAAGCGCTCAGAGATTGCGCCGGCGGTGCGCGACGCCCGGCTCTTTGCGGTGGCCGGCGGCGGCGTCTGGTCGCTTCAAGACCTTCAAGACGAGCTCGCCAAAAATGGCAATCTGCGCTTCGTCAGCACGTTCTTCAACGAGGCGCCGAGCGACCGCCGGCCGGCGGTCTTCTTCAGCGACGAGCCGGCGCGGCGCGCGCTGCAGGCCTGGTTCGACGGCGTGTGGGTCGATTACACCGACGACCTGAAGGAGCAGATTGCACGGGAGTCCTTCCTGCGCCGTCCCACGGTGCCGGCCCGGCTGCCGGCCCGAGAGCGGTTCGCGGCCATCGTGGAGATGGAGCCTCCCTGGCACGGCGAGCTGGGCCTGATCGAAGACGTGCAAGGGTTCGACGGTCGGGTTTCGATTCGCGTGATGCGCGCCGGCCGGTTTCTCGACACGGTCAACAACACGGCCGCACTTCCATACGAGGCGGTGCTTGACGCGGACGACACGCCAGTCAACCGTTCCTGGAGCGGACTGAGCGGACCGGCCACCCAAACCGTCATGGCCGCCGCGAATGCAGCGCTCGAGCGCGCCGTTGCAGCGGTGGCCGCCAGCGCCGGGTCCGGCCGCCCCGAGCAGAACTGCCTGCTGCTCCGCTATTTGTTCGTCGGCGGCATGTCGCTGGAGAAGATGCGCCGCGAAGGGCTGCTCGGGGAAATTGCCGCCCGCAGCCTGTTTGAGGACAGCACCGGAAAGCCGATGAGCGTGCTCGAGCTGGCATCCGCGTTTCAAAGTGAAAAAAAATTATTGTTCGTCAGGCCGGGCGTGAAGGGCCAGCCGCGGGACGGCTGCCGGGTCGTCCGCCTTTCGGAAGCCGAGCTGGTCCAGCTCAAGCGGGTTTTCCGCACGGCGTATGACTACACCGACGATCTGAAAATCGACGAGACGGCGCGCAAAAATCAAGAAGCGGCGCGGCGTGTTGAAGATATCGAGCTGCCGGGCGGAACGTACGTGGCCATCATCCCGATGAAGGGGCGCGACATGAAAGGAGAACTGGCGCTGGTGCCCGGCAAGCCGCCCGGCGTGACGCTGGTGTGCCGCGGGCTAGCGGTCGAGACGCGGCCGTTCTTCGACGACGTGCCGGTGATCGGCGTGGTCAGCAGCCCCGGCTTCGAGCCGAACCGCGTCTGGGACAAAGTGGTGCTCAACGACGTGCACCGCCGCGGCCTGGACGACACGCTGGATGCACTGATGGCACGCTGCGCCCAAAAAGCAACCGAGGACGCCGGCGTGCGCGGCGCGCTCCTGGCGTGGTACGTGCTGCGCCGCGGGCGCATCACCAGCGGCGGAAAATTCGGCGACGTGGTGAACGTGGCGCTCTTTCCGCTGGCCAACGGGCAGGTCGTTCCGCTGAAGACGCTGGTGGGCGCCTTCGTGAAGCGCGGACACGTGCTGACCTGCAAGGAGGCGATGGAGACCGAGGGCGACCCGGTGGTGCTGGCGCGCGACGCCGAAATTCGCACGTTTTTACATCGCTTTTTCGGAGAGGCCGCGGTCAAGCCCGCCGAGCGCCCGAAAGTAAAAAAGGTCCAGCGCGACGGTTTCCTCGAGAAGATGATCGAGGCGGTGGACAAGGCCGCCGACCGCCTTGAAGAGAAGGCGGACGCCTTGCAGGCCGTCGCCCAGGAGGCCGGGCGCGAGCGCGAAAAGGAGCAGCGCGCCCGAGAGGCCGTTGCACGAAAAGAAGAAATGGCCCGCCGCGAGGCCGAGCGCAAGGCCGCCAAGAAAAAACTCCGGGAAGAGCCGCCGCCGCCCCCGGATCCCCGCCAGCAGGAGCGGGAGGCGCTGCTCCGCCTGCTTAGAGACTGCTTCACCCAGCTCGCGTGGCGCCAGCAGCAGCGCTGGCAAAATCACATCCTGGAGCGCATTCGCATCGTGGACGGGCCTTCCGGTGTCGTGGTGACCTGTGACGGCAGCGTCATCGACTTGAACGCGCGTCACCCCTTGTTGGCCGGCGATCTGCGCCGCTATCATGGGGATCGCGGCGCGGTTGCGCGTCTCGCGTCGGCGATCTTTACCGCCATGAACCAGGCGCGAACCGAGATTACCGACGACGATGAGATTCGCTTTCTGGAGGATCTGTGCGATTGGGTACTCAACGAACAGTCGGCATGAATCGCCGAGGTTTTCTTCAAGCCGTCCTGGGCGCGGGACTGACGGTCGCCCTCGGCGGGTGCGGCGGAACAGGCAGCCTGCCCGGTGGAGTGGCCTCCACGGTCGCCAGCGAAACCCTCTGGCTCGCGCTCCAGAAACTGCTCATCGGGCCGCTGCTGCGACCGGGACAGGTGGGGTACGTGACGCTCGCGACACCTTCCAACCTCGGATTCACCAACGAGCCCGCCGCCATTGCCCACTGCGCCTCGGTGGCGGACGTGCAGGCTTGCGTGCGCTTCGCCCACACGCGGGGCATCCCCATGGTGGCGCGCTCCGGCGGACACTCGTACGCGGGCTACTCCAATACGGTCGGATTGCAGATCGACGTTTCGCGGATGACCGGCGTCGAATATGATCCCGGCAGCGGACTCGCGCGACTCCAGGGCGGCGCCCGCAATGCCAACGTTTATGCGAGCCTGGGCGCGGTGGGACGCACGCTGACCCACGGCCGCTGCAAGAGTGTCGGGGTGGCCGGCCTGGTGCTGGGCGGCGGCATCGGCTTCAACATGCGCCGCTACGGCCTCACCTGTGACAACCTCGTGGATACCGAAGTGGTGATCGCGTCCGGCGATCTCCTGCGCTGCAACGCCGTGGAAAATTCCGATCTCTTCTGGGCCTGCCGCGGTGCCGGCGGCGGCAACTTTGGAATTCACACCTCATTTACGTTCAACACGTTTCCGGCAGACGCCGCGTTGACGGTATTTTCCATTTCCTGGCTGTCTGATCTCGACGCGTTGCTGCCCACCGCGCTGACCACGCTCCCCACGGCGCAGGACGGTCTCGGAATCAAGCTCTCGGTGACTACCCTGGGCATCCTGACCCTGCTGGGGCAACTGGCCGGGACGCCGGCCGAGCTGCGCGCCATCCTCGATCCGCTGTACCAGATCGCGACTCCGGACGTGGAATACATCGAGGTGCTCCCCTACTGGGAAGGCCAGGAATTTCTCTCCGACCCCGGTGAGCCCGCGTATTACCACGAGCGCTCCCGCTACGCGTACCTGCCCATGCCGGCGGCCGCGTCGGTCACTATCCTCGAATTTCTGCGGCACTTTCCGGGCACGTCGCTGGGCGCGAACTGGAAGTTCTTCCTATCCGGCGGGGCGATCGACACGGTCGCGCCCGACCAGACCGCCTTCGTGCACCGGGGCGCGACCCTCATCAGCAGCATCGAGCTGGACTGGTCAGCCTACGATGACGCGCGGCGGGTCGCCGCCGCGCAGGACTGGCTCGCGGCGTTCCACGAGGCGATGCGGCCGTACACGTCCGACGAGTGCTTTGTGAACTTCATCGACGGGTCCCAGACCGACTACCTCCAGGCCTACTACGGGGCCAACCTCGATCGCCTCAGAACCGTGAAGCGGCGCTACGATCCAGACAACTTCTTCAACTATCCCCAGAGCATCCCGGTATAGAAAATCGGGCTATTGGGATCGCCCGGCGTGCCGATAAGTTGAGTGAGCAAAGCGCATGGACGCGCGTCGCCGACACTTCCTTCCGGAAGAAACGGCTGCTTTGAAAGGAGTCGCACGCCCCATGGGTCGCCGCCGTATTGATCATGAGACCGAAATGGTTCTCAGCCCCGCGGGCGGCAGGTTCATCATAGAGAGCCGCGCATCGCGAGTGGCCCGCATCCGCAGCCTCGTGAAAACGGGGAGATATCACATCGATCCAATGGAGCTTGCCGAGACGCTCCTGTCGCGCATTGGCGGCGACGGGGACGCTCGACAGAGGCCAGGGGATCTCTGACCCGAGAGCTCGCTTCGTCCGCGAGCTTTTTTTGTCTGTCTCCAAAAATGAAAAAGGCCCGCGATTTCTCACGAGCCTCCTGGCTGCTAACGGCTAGACCGTAGCCCCGCCCCCCGGGTTGACCGGTGGAACCGGTGGCGCGGCCTGCTGGCCGCCGCCTTGCTGGCCTCCGCCCTGCTGGCCTCCCTGGCCGGGCTGACCCATGTTCATCATCTGGGCCATCATGTTGCCCTTCAGCATGTCGCCGCCCATCGGGAGCATTTCGGGGAGCCCCGCGGACGCACCCACGTCCGCCGCGCCGCCGCCACCGCCGCCGGAGCCACCCGCGCCGCCGCCGCCGCCAGCACCG
>VGFD01000086.1 GCA_016868975.1 Armatimonadota bacterium
CCCGCATCGGCATGGACGCTTTCGCGGATTCCTCGAAAATGATCGCGTGGGCCACCGCCCTGCAGGATGGCGCGCCGCTGACCGGAGTGTCCGTGCGCTTGTTTCCTCGTGGCGGCTCGGCGGAAACCGCAAACTCGGGGCTGGCCGAGCTAGAACTGCCGGACGATCCGGCCACGCTGCTGGTGGCGCGCCTGGGCAACGACATGGCCATCATGCCGCGGGCCAACGGCCTGTATGGAGGCGGCTGGCAGCGCGTGTCGCAAATTGACGCGCTGCGCTGGTTTGTCTTTGACGATCGGCAGATGTACCGTCCCGGGGAAACGGTGCACGTCAAGGGGTGGGTGCGCCGCATGGGGCGCGGTCAGGATGGCGATTTATCGCTGGTGGCCGGCAGCGGGCCGGTGCGGTTTACCATGCTGGACTCGCGCGGCAACGAAGTCCGCAAGGGCGACGCGAAGTTGAGCGCGTTGGGCGGGTTCGATTTCCGCCTGTCGCTTCCGAAGACCATGAACCTGGGCTCGGCGCGCATCAGTCTCGCGCTGGCCGCACCCGACGCGCACAACGTCAGCATCGATCACGCCTTCCAGGTGCAGGAATTCCGTCGGCCGGAATTCGAGGTGAAGGCCACCGCATCCGAGGGTCCGTTCTACCTCGGGGGGCACGCGGACGTTTCGGTGGACGCGCATTATTATTCCGGCGGCGCGCTGCCCAACGCGCAGGTGACCTGGAACGTGGAGGCGGTAGGGTCCTCGTTTACGCCGCCCAACTGGGGCGAGTTTTCCTTCGGCACCTGGACGCCCTGGTGGGTGTACGACTTTGGGGGACGCCCCGGCATCGCCGGAACGAGCAAATCCTTCCAGGGGAAAACCGGCGCGGATGGCATCCACCGTCTGCGGATGGATTTTGACGCATGCCGACCGCCGCGCGCCACCAGCGTGACCGCCACGGCCACGGTGATGGACGTGAACCGGCAGGCGTGGACCTCGTCGACGAGCGTGCTGGTGCACCCTTCGAAACTATACGTGGGATTGAAGACTGAAAAAGCCTTCGTGCAGCCGGGCGACCCGATTGACTTGCAGATCATCGTGGCCGACGTGGACGGCAAGGCGGCGCGCGGCACCGACGTTTCCTTGAGATTGTCGCGGCGCGAGTGGACGTGGTCGGACGGCGAATACCGCGACGAGGAAGTCGACGTCCAGGAGAAAACCGTCGTGTCGGCCGCGGAGCCGGCGCCGGTGTCCTTTACCGTGAAGGGTGGGGGAGAATATCGCCTCATCGCGCGGATAGTGGACGCCGAAGGGTTGCCCAACGAGAGTGAGATCTCGGTGTGGGTGCCGGGCGGGAAGCAGCCGCCGCAGCGGGGCGTGCAGCAAGAGAAAGTGACCGTCATTCCGGATCACAAGACCTACAAGATCGGAGACACGGCTTCGCTGCTGGTGCAGTCGCCGATCTTCCCGGCCGAGGGATTGATGACCGTGCGGCGCAACGGCATCGCGCGCAGCGAGCGGTTCCGCATGGAGGAGTCGACGATTACCCTGAAGGTGCCCATCAGCGAGCACGATCTGCCGTCGCTTGAGGTGGCGGTGGATCTGGTGGGCGCGGCGCAGCGTACTGATGACGACGGGTCGCCGGCGCCGGACGCGCCGAAGCGGCCGGCGTATGCGACCGGGTCAGTGTCGTTGGCCGTGCCGCCGGTGTCGCGTACCTTGACGGTGGCTGCGGCGCCGAAGGACAAGGCGCTGGGGCCCGGCGAGAGCACGTCCGTTGAAGTGGACGTGAAGGGGCCGGATGGGAAGCCGGTTGCGGACGCCGAGGTGGCGGTCATTGTCGTTGACGAGGCCGTGCTGGCGTTGACCGGGTATAAATTGGGGGATCCGATCAATGCATTTTATGTTGCCGCCGGGGGTGGCGTCACGGCGTCGCATTTGCGGGGCAGCTTGATTCTTGTGGAGGCTTCCACGATTACCGAGGGAGCCAAACCGGCGCCTGGAGGCGCGGCTAACGGCCGCTCGCGCAACGGCGCCATGGACGAAATGAAGCGCGAGGAATACGGAGGCGGCGAGGTCATGGCCGGCGCGCCGCCCCCGCCACCCGCGCCCGGGCCCATGCAAGAGGCGCGTCCCGTCGCATCCGCGGCCGAACCGGCCCCCGACCAGCCCACGACTCCCATGGCGGTGCGCAGCAATTTCGACCCGCTGGCCACCTGGGCGCCGGCCGTGAAAACCGACGCCAACGGCCACGCCAGCGTGCCGGTGAAGCTCCCCGACAACCTCACCCGTTATCGCGTCATGGCGGTGGCGGTCGCCGAAGCGAAATTCTTCGGCACCGGCGAGTCCTCGCTGACCGCGCGTTTACCCCTCATGGTGCGCCCGTCCGCGCCGCGCTTTCTCAATTTCGGCGATCAATTCGATCTGCCGGTCGTCGTGCAAAACCAGACCGACCAGCCGCTGGAAGTCCAGGTTGCGGTCCGCGCCTCCAACGCGGTGCTGCCAAAGGGCAATAGCCTCGGCCTCACCGTCCCGGCCAACGATCGCGTGGAAGTGCGCTTCCCGGCCGGCACGGATGAAGCCGGCACGGCGCGCTTCCAGATCGGCGCCTCCGCCGGAAAATATTCCGACGCGGCCGAAGTGAGCCTGCCGGTCTGGACGCCGGCCACCAGTGAAGCCTTCGCCACTTACGGCGAAGTGGATCAGGGCGCGGTGGCGCAGCCGGTGAAAGCCCCCACCGACGTGTTCAAGCAGTTCGGCGGGCTGGAGATCACCACGTCGTCCACGCAATTGCAGGCGCTCACCGACGCGGTGCTCTATTTGCAAGCGTATCCCTTCGAGTGCTCGGAGCAGATCTCGTCGCGCGTGCTCTCGGTGGCCGCGCTGCGCGACGTCCTCACCGCGTTCATGGCGGAGGGCCTGCCCACGCCGCAGGTAATGAAGGCCGCCATGGCGCGCGACATCGAGCGCCTGCACGGCATCCAGAACGACGACGGCGGCTTCCCCTTCTGGCGCAAGGGCGACGAGGCGTGGCCCTACGTGTCGGTGCACGTGGCGCACGCCCTGGCTCGCGCGAAGCAGAAGGGCTTTGAGGTGCCGCTCGACATGCAGGACCGCTGCATCCGTTACCTGCGCAACATCGAGAGCTACATTCCACATTATTACGGGATTGAGGCGCGGCGCGCGATCATCTCGTACGCGCTGTACGTGCGGCATCACCTGGGGGACGACGATCGTCCGTGGGCGCGCAAATTGCTGCGCGAGGCCGGCGTGGACAGCCTGTCGCTGGAGTCGCTGGGCTGGCTGCTGGAGGTCCTGACCGGGGACGCGGCGTCGCAATCCGAAATTGCCGCCATCCGCAAGCACATCAACAACCGCGTGGAGGAGACCGCCTCCGGCGCGCACTTCACCACGCACTACAGCGACGGTCAGCACCTGCTGCTGGCCTCCGACCGCCGCACCGACGCCGTGATTCTCGAAGCGCTCATCGACGATCAGCCTAAGAGCGACCTCATCCCGAAAATCGTCCGCGACCTGCTGGCGCACCGGGTGAAGGGCCGCTGGGAAAATACCCAGGAAAACTGCTTCGTGCTGCTCGCGCTCGACAAGTATTTCAACAAGTACGAGAAGGTCACCCCGAATTTCACGGCGCGCGTCTGGCTGGGCGACCGCTTCGCCGGCAGCGCCGCCTTCAAGGGCCGCACCATCGACGAGCACGAGATCGACATCCCCATGGCCTTCCTGATGGAAGGCCCGGCGCTGCGCAATCTCATCATCGGAAAGGACGGCCCGGGCCGGCTCTATTACCGCATCGGGATGCAGTACGCGCCCACCGACCTCAACCCGCCGCCCGCCGATCACGGCTTCACGGTGGAGCGGGTGTACGAGGCCGTGGACAAGCCCGAGGACGTGCGTCGCGACCAGGACGGCACCTGGCACGTGAAGGCCGGCGCGGCGGTCCGCGTCCGGGTGACGATGGTGGCGCCCACCCGCCGCCACCACGTGGCACTGGTGGATCCACTCCCGGCCGGCCTGGAAGTGCTCAACCCCGCGCTGGCCGTGACCGGTCCCGTCCCCCGCGATCCGAAGGCGGCGTCGAGCAACTACTGGTTCTGGCTGGGCACCTGGTACGAGCATCAGAACCTCCGCGACGACCGCGCCGAGGCCTTCACCAGCCTGCTCTGGGAAGGCGTCTACGACTACACCTACGTGGCCCGCGCGACCACCCCGGGCCGCTACGTGGTGCCGCCCCCGAAGGCCGAGGAAATGTACCACCCGGAGACGTTCGGCCGCGGCCCGGCCAACGTGCTGGTGGTGGAATAACCCCCTATCGCCCGCACGGCTGGACCCGACATCCCCGCGCCCGACATCCCCGCGCCGGTTGGAAGTTTCGCATCGGGGCGGCAGGGCTGACCACCGTCAACGCGAAGGGGCAGCCGGAATCCTCGCCGGTGTGGTTCTGGTGGCGGGTCACCCCGGCAAGTGCGAGGTACTGGTAGACACGCATGGAAATCGATCCGGAAACCCTCCAGGAAATTCGCGCGATTCTCAAGCGGGACTGCGTCGTGGAAGTGACCGTCGCATTCTTCGATCAGTCGGAGGGCGACGACGCGCTCGATCCCATCGACATCGCCAGCACCGTCGACCTCGACGCTGGAACGCCGGCCGCCATAAAGCGCCAGCAGTTCAACGAGATGCTCGACACGCTCAAGGATCTCTTCGAGAAGGCCTGAGCTGCCACCGTCATGGCGATCAACACCGGTTACGTGTCCGCACTGAGCGCGCTGCTCCTGGCCCTGCTGCTGATGATGGCTCCCGCCTGGGCCGAGGAGTCGTCGGCACCCTCTTGACCCGTTTGACCCGGTGAGGGGACCGTGGTCCGTGGGGCCACTCAAATCACTCCCTACCGCTGGACGTTTGCCGCGCGCGTCTTGAGCAACCAGCCGGTGGACCGCGCCCGCTGGCGCAACACCCTGATGTACCGCGCCTCTCCGGACCTGCAGATCGGCGTGGAGTACAATCCGCTGAGCCCGCAAGGCAACGTCGGCCCGCTGCTCAACTGGCGCGCGCTGCGCGAGACGAAGGAAGGTCCCGCGGTGATTTTCGGAACCAGCAGCGACCGCATCGGCACGCCCCGCGGACAGGCGTACTACATGACCGTGAGCAAGTCGCTGGGCCAGGGAGTGAGCCTGTACGCGGGGATGTCCTACAGCAGCTTTCAGAACCAGATTCTCTATCCGTGCGGCATGAACATCGATTTCGGGGAAAAGTGGAGCGCGCTGTTTTCCTTCGACGGGGTGAATTTTCACCCCATGGCCACCTATCGCTGGGACCGCTACACTGCCACCTTCATCCTGGTAGGGTCGAAAAATCCAGGAGTCACGTTCAGCGTCGGCTTCTGATTATTTCGGAGGTTGATACCCGCTCAGCACGTTGGACAGCATGCGGCCCAAGAACGAGATGTTCAGCGACAGCGTCAGCGCACCCCAGCCGGTCCAGTCGGGATTCCACAGGGCGATCTTATACACAGCGAACAGACCCACCAGGAGCGCCGCCCAACCGGCCGCGCCGACCACCTGGCGCGGCCGGCCCGGGTGGCACTGGAACGCCGCGCCCACGTTCATCAGCGCCATGACGAAAACGAAAAAGGCAACCAGCATGGGCACCGATTTGAACATCAGGAAGCCGGCCCCGCACAGCAGTGCCGGGCACGCCGCCCCGCCGGCGTACGTCGATGCCCGCAACTGATCCTCGCTGAGCGACGCGCGGCCGTATGGATTGAAGCGCAGCAGCAGGCTGGTGAGCGGCTCCGCGGCCCAGGACAGCACGGTAAACAGGAAATTGAGCAGGAAAATAATATTCACCAGCAGCCGCAAGCGTTTGGAGCGGCGCGCGAGCCGCATCAGCCAGCGCGTGATCAAATACTCGCCGTAGATAATGGCGAGCTGCTGGGTCTTGCCGTATTTCTTTAATTTCAGCATCCAGCGGAGCATCAGGCCGTAGAAGGGGTATTGCAGCTTGAGCGCCTCCACCAGCCCCTCGCGCGCCCATTCCAGCTCCGGCTCCAGCCGCAGGGCTTCCTGGAACGCCGCCATTGCCGTCTCGCGGTCGCCCTGCTCCAACGCGGTCCAGCCCAGATTGGCGTGGTACAGGGGATTTTCCGGATCGCGCCCGAGCGCCGAGGAGAGAAACTCGCGCGCTTGGGCTGCGCGTCCCAGGCCGACCAGCGCATAAGCCCTGTAGTGCGCCGCGCCGACGTGGTTGGGATTGAGCTCCAGCGCGCGGTTGGCGATTTCCAGCGCCTGCTTCCACTCCTTGCGATGCGCCCGCAGCCCGGCCAGAAACGCAAGATAACCGGGATTTTCCGGCTCCAGCTCGATGGCCTGGCCGATGGTCTTTTCCGCTTCCTGGAACCGGTTGCGCTCGTCGTACACACAGGCCAGCGCATACAGCGGCCAGGCCTTGTCCGGCGAGGTCGTCACCGCCGCCTGGGCGGCTTCGGTGGCCTCCGCGAGCCGCTCCATCCGCATCAGGCAGAGCGCTGTGTAGGCCATGGCGACGCCGTCGGTGGGGTCCTCCTCCAGCGCCGCGTGGAAATTCTCCAGCGCAAGCTCCCAGCGCTCCTGTTCGAACAACAGCATGGCCTTCTCGTAGTGCTGGCTCACGAAGTCACCTCATTTTAATCTGGCTCAGGTACTGGGCCACGTCGTCATAGGAACCGTCGGCGTTGGAGTAGGTTACGTAATTTTTCGCGCGGCGCAGCCACTCCACCGTGCTGGGCTTGAGTGTTTTTGCCGCGGTCGTGAAATCCTGCGGCGTCACGTCGTGCATGCGGCCACTGCGCAGCGCCTCGGCGAGCGCGCCTTCGGTGGCCAGCTCCACCAGCGCCGATAGATCCGCGCCGGAGAAAAGCTCGGTATTTTCCGCGATTTTCCGCCACGGGATATTGTCGGCAATCTTGCGCCCCCGCGCGTGCAGTTTCAAGATCTCCTCGCGGGCAGTCAGGTCCGGAGGGGGCACGAAGAGCACCCGGTCGAACCGGCCCGGCCGCCGCAGCGCCGGATCGACGTTCCACGGGACGTTGGTGGCGCCCAGCACGAGCAGCTTCTCGTTGTTGGCCGCGATGCCGTCCATCTCCACCAGGAATTGCGACACCATGATGCGGATGTGCGTGCTCTGGATCTCGCTGCGCTTCGCGCCCAGCGCGTCCACCTCGTCAATAAAGAGCACCGCGGGCGCGTTGCCGCGGGCTGTCTCGAACAGTCGGTGGAGCTGTTTTTCAGTCTGCCCCATCCACATGTTTAAAACCTCTTCCAGAGTCACTACGTAGAAGCGGGCGCCCAATTCGCCGGCCGTGGCCCGGGCGAGGTACGTCTTGCCGCAGCCGGGCGGGCCGTACATCAAGATCCCGCCGCCGATTTTTTTGCCGTACGCCGCATACACGTGCGGCTGCTGGAACGGATACAGGATTTTCAGCCGGATCTGCTCCTTGAGCGGCTCCATGCCGCCGACGTCGGCCAGCGTGATGCGATCCCGCCGATCCGGGTGGACCGGCACGGATTGCGGCGCGTCGGGATCTTCCCCGATGGTGGGCACCCGCCAGGGGTCGTCGTCCGGCTCCAGGCGCGCCTCAAATCCCTCGTCCACCCGGGCCGGCTCCAGCCGAATGGCCTGGGCGTACAATTCCCGCGCCTGCGCGCGATCCCCGGCCTCCAGCGCGGCGTGCGCCCGGGCCAGCACGGCGAGCGCCTGGTGGGTGCTCTCCATGAGGGGAGGCGCCTGCTCCGCGGCCTCGCGCGCCCGCCCCGCCCGCAAGAGCCCCTCCACGACCTGCACCCGCAGGACCACGTTGTCCGGGCTGATCGCGAGAGCCTGGATCAGGGCTTCCAGCACGTTGGGATTCACGTTCCGGCCGTTCAACGGCCCCCGCGGAAGGGCCTGCCCGAAATCCCGCCCAATCCTCACAGGCGTGGACGTGCTCGCCAGCCTCACCATCATCCTCACCCTGGGCACGCTGGCCCAGTGGCTGGCGTGGCGCACCGAGCAGCTGTCCATCGCCTACCTGCTGCTCTTCGGCTTCGCCATCGGCCCCTTCACGCAGATCCTCAATCCCGACCAGTCTCTGGGCCCGCTCCTCATCCCGCTGGTGAACGCCGCGGTGTGCGTGATCCTCTTCGAAGGGGGATTGCACCTGCGCTTCAAGCACCTCCGCGAGCTGGGCGGCGTGGTCCGCAACCTCGTCACCATCGGCGCGCTGGTGACCTGGCTGCTGGCCGCGCTCACCGCGCACTTCCTCATCGGGCTGAGCGCCGGCACGGCCCTCCTGTTGGGGCCATTCTCAGCGTGACCGGCCCCACCGTCATCGGCCCCATGCTGGAGCGCATCAAGCCGCAGCGCGAGCTGGCCACGATTCTCACCTGGGAGGGCATCGTCATCGATCCCATCGGCGCCACGCTCGCGGTGCTGGTGTTTGGCGCGCTGATGTCCGGGCTGCGCAGCGGTCGTTTTGCGCACGCCAGCGTGGATTTCATTCTTACGGTTGGCTCCGGGCTGCTGGTGGGATGGATCCTGGGACGGGTTTTTCTGGCATGCCTGGTTCGCTTCTGGATCCCCGACTTTCTGCACATTCCGGCCACGCTCACCGTGCTGCTCGGCGCGTTCGTGACCGCCACCGCACTGCACGACGAAGCGGGATATTTCGCGGCCACCTTCCTGGGGATCGTGATGGCCAACCAGCGCCGGGCGGACGTGGCCCATCTGCTCGACTTCAGCGAAGTGCTGCGCACCCTGCTTATCGCCTGTCTTTTCATTGTGCTTGCCGCGCGCGTTCCCTGGGATGCGCTGCGCGCGCCCGGCCTGCACCGCTTCGCGTTCAACGGCGCGCTGATTTTTTTCGTGCGGCCGCTTGCGGTGTGGATTTCGTGCATCGGCTCGCCGCTCACCATCAAGCAGAAATTGTTTCTCGCCGGGGTTGCGCCGCGCGGAATCGTGGCCGCGGCGACCGCTTCGGTGTTTGGCATCCGCCTGCTCGAGGCCGGGCATCCGCAGGCTGAGCTGATTCTTCCGCTGGTGTTTTTTGTGATCGTGGGGACCGTGTTGTTCTACGGCATCTTCTCGCCCATGCTGGCCCGCGCGCTTGGGGTGGCGACGCCGGCCCGGCGCGGCACCCTGATCGTGGGCGCGAGCCTGGTGGCGCGGACCATCGCAAAGGCGCTGCGCGACGCCGGCTGCCAGGTGGTCGTCATCACCCGCAGCAGGCGAAACCTGGAGGACGCCGTCGCGGACGGGCTGCCGGTGGAGGAGCACGAAGTCCTCTCCGCCGAGGGTCGCCACGCGGTGGCGGAGAGACGCTTGCGGCGGGTGCTCTCGCTGACCTCGGACGACGCGTTCAACGGTGTCGTGATGCGCGAGTTCCTGGGGGACTTTGAGCGCTCCCAGCTCTTTCGCCTCCCCCTGCACGACAAGGCGCGCGGCTTGCGCCCGTTGGGCCGCGTCCTCTTCGGGGAAGACAAGACCAGCGCGGAGCTGGAGCGGATGATCGAGGCGGGCGCCACCGTGCGCAAAGTGGAAATCACTTCCGCGGACCAGAAGGTCCCCGGCACGCCGTTGTTCGTGCTGCATGAGAGGCTCGCGAAGCCGGTCACCATCGATCCTCCGTTCCGGCCGGTGGTGGGCACCTCCGTTCTTACTCTGGACGCAGGACCCCCTCGCTGACATCTTGTATCCGCACCGCATGGTCATCGCAGACGTCAGTCAGGTCGTGGCCGCGGTCGACGTTGGCTCCAACGCCATCCGCATGGTGCTGGCGACCGTCTCGCGCGACGGAGACGTCCAGCTTCTCCAGGCCCTGCGCGAGCCGGTTCGCCTCGGACGGGACGTCTTCGACGGCGGCGTGATCTCCGAGGAAACCACCGAGCGCGCGCTGGAGGCGTTCGGACGGTTTCGCGCGCTGGCCGATGAAACCGGCGCTCGCCAGATCCGCGCGGTGGCCACCAGCGCGCTCCGCGAGGCCCACAACCGGGAGGTGTTCGTCGACCGCGTGCTGCGCGAAACGAACATCGACATCCATCTGATCGGCGGCGAAGAGGAAGCGCGTCTCGTGACCCTGGCGGTGGCCCGCACGGTCAAACTCTCTGGCAAGGTCGCCATGCTCATTGACATTGGCGGCGGCAGCGTCGAGGTCACCATCATGCGTGACGGGGAAATTTCGGCGGCCCGCTCGTTCAACATGGGCACGGTGCGCATGCTGCAGCGCATGCGGGACGACGACGAGGGGAATTTTCACCGGCTGGTGCGCGAATATGCGGAAATCACCCACATCTGGCTTGACACGGCGCTGGCCGGCGACAAGGTGGACGTGTGCGTGGGCACCGGCGGCAACTGTGAAGCGCTCAGCGCCCTGGCGAAGACGCAGCGCGGCGGTCGCGAGGGCCCCATTGCCATGGCCGAGCTGGACGTGCTGGTGAAAATCCTCAAGGCCCTGAATTTCCAGGAGCGCATGGACCGCTTTGGCATGCGCCCGGATCGCGCGGACGTCATCGTGCCGGCGGCGATCGTGCTCCAGACCCTGATGCAGCAGGCCGGCGCCGAGGCCCTGACGGTGCCCGGCGTGGGTCTGAAGGACGGGCTGCTCTACGACATGGTGCCCGACCTCCTGCAAAACAAGAAGGATCTGCACCACGATCAGGTAATCGGGTCATGCCTGCTGTTGGGCCGCAAATACGCCTTTGACGAGCCGCACGGCCGCGCGGTGAGCCGTCTCGCGCTCGACCTTTTCGATCGCACGCGGGAATTGCACCATCTCGACGACGAGGCGCGCCTGCTCCTGGAGGCGGCCGCGCTGCTGCACGACATCGGCTCCTTCGTGAACGTGTCGGGCCATCACAAGCACACCCAGTACCTGATCAACGCGTCGCCGGTGGTGGGCTTGAGCGATTCCCAGCGCGCCATCGTGGCCAATGTGGGACGCTACCATCGCAAGTCGGCGCCCACCGTGCGCCACGAGCCCTTTCGGGAATTGCAGGCCCGCGAGCGGCTGGTGGTCACCAAACTGTCCGCCATCCTTCGCGTGGCGGATGCGCTCGACGCCGAGCACGCCGGCAAGGTGCGCAAGGTGCGGGTGGATTTCAAGCGCCCGCGGCTCGTCCTGAAATTGGCCGGAGACGGCGACCTCCTGCTTGAGAAATGGGCCATCAGCCGCAAGGCCGGTCCTTTCGAGGAAACATTCGGCGTGAAGCTGGCGGTGGACATCGGGTGAAAAAGACAGGGAACAAGCTGGACCGGGAGCTGCCCGGAAAATTGATTGCCGTGGAGGGGCTGGACGGCTCCGGAAAATCCACCCAGATTTCCTTGCTGAAGCGCTGGCTGGAAATCGGCCAGCACAAGGTGTTTTTCACCGAGTGGAACTCTTCGCCGTTGGTGCGCCGCGCCACGCGCACCGGGAAGCGCAACAAGAGCCTGACGCCGTCCACCTTCGCGCTCATTCATTGCACCGACTTCGCGGATCGCTACGAGCGCCAGATCCTTCCGCTGCTGCACGCCGGATTTATCGTGCTGGCCGATCGCTACATCTACACGGCGTTTGCCCGCGACGCCGTGCGTGGCTGCGACCGCGAGTGGATCCGCAAGATCTATTCGTTCGCGCGGCCTCCGGATCTGACGTTTTTCTTCCACGTGCCGCTTCAGGTGGCGCTCAACCGCATCCTGGAGGGAAGGCCGCGCTTGAAATGGTATGAGGCCGGGATGGACTTGCAGCTCTCCATGGATCCCTACGAAAGCTTCCGCATCTTCCAGGGCCGCATCCAGGACGAGTACCTGCGCATGGCGGACAACTGCAAATTTCTCACCGTGGACGCGGGAAACGCGCCGCAGTTGCAGCAAAAGCTCATGCGCAAGGTGATCAACCAGCGCATCAATCTGGAGAAATACAAGTGGCCGGTGCACCTCATCCCGCCGGATCGCTCGCACCTCTACCATGCGCTACGATAAAGACAACGGCAAGCAGATTTACGGCACGCTGCTTCCCAACCTGAACCCGGCCTCACTCAAGGGACGGCTCATCGTGGTGGAGGGTGCCGACGGCTCCGGCCGTTCCACCCAGGTGGGACTGCTGCAAGACTGGCTGGAGGAGAACGGCTACGCCACGGTGCAGGTGGGGCTCAAGCGCTCCATGCTGGCCGGCCAGGAACTGGAGCGGGCCATGCAGGGGCACACGCTCAGCCCCATCACCTTCAGCCTGTTCTACGCCACTGACTTCGCCGACCAGCTCGAGCAAGAAATCATCCCCGCGCTGCGCGCCGACTTCATCGTACTGGCCGACCGCTACATCTACACCACCATGGTGCGCGACATCGCGCGCGGCATGAACCCGGACTGGGTGCGGGACGTGTACAGCATCGCCCTGGTGCCCGATATTATTTTCTACCTGGATGTCAGTCCCAAAGTGCTCGCCGAGCGCACGCTGCGCAAGAATTCGGTGTTGAGCTACTGGGAATCGGGCATGGACATCCGGCGCTCGGGAGACTGGTACGAATGCTTTATCCGCTATCAGCGTCAGGTCCACAAAGTATTCGAGGGGATGGCGACGGCCTACGGGTTCGAAGTCGTGGACGGGAACCGAACGCCGCTCCAGGTCGCCGCGGATCTGCGGCGGCGCATGAGAGCGCTGCTCGGAATGGAAGCCAGGTCGAGCGCCAAGAAGGCGCGGAAGAAGCGGCGCGCGGAAAAGGCCTGAGCAACGGCGCGCGGCTCGGCGACGTCCTGATGGGCGCGCTGCTGGAACGCTGGAAGACGGTCGAAAAGACGCTGCGCAGGGCCGCGAAAAAGATCACTCCGGACCGGGTGCACGACGCGCGCGTTGCAATCCGCCGCATGGACGCGCTGCTGGAGCTGCTCAAGAGCGTTGCTCCGGCCCGCGCCGCTGCGAAGCTGCGAAAGAGGCTCTGCAAGCCGTTGCAGCGCCTGGGACCGGTCCGCGACCTGCACGTGCAGGCCGAGGCGCTGGCCGCGTTGTCCGCCGAATATCCCCAGATGGACGGCGTCATCGCGCGCCACGCGCGGCAAGAAAAAAAAGCAGTGCGCGACGCGCGCGAGTATGCCGAATCCCTGCGGATCAAGCGGCTTCGCAAGCGCTGGCGCGCCGTCGTTGAGGAAGTCGGCCTGCAGCTCGCCAACGCGCGCCAGGACCGCCATCGCGCGTTCGCCATCGCGGCGCTGGATCAATCCTTCGCGCGGGTCAGCGAGTGCCGCCGCGCGATTTCATCGACGGATCTCGGATCAATTCACCGCATGCGGGTAGCGTTCAAGCGTTTCCGATACAAGGCGGAAGTGCTCCAGCCCCTGCTGCGCCGCGCGGGTCCCCGCCTGATGAGCGCCATGCAGTCGTTCCAGACCAGGATGGGCGAGGTCAACGACCTGCACGTGCTGGTGGGCACCATTACGGCGCTGCGCGGAAAGGACGCGCGGCTCGGACCGGTGCTCGACGAGCTGAACCGCGGCCTGATGCTCGCGGCGGATGGGTTCGTGCGGGAAGCCGACGAGGTCTACCGATTCTGGCGCACGGACTTCGTGCCGGAGCGCGCGGTGCGCGTTGAGGAGTCGCCCTGATGGACCTCTACATCTTGCGTCACGGCATCGCGTACGACCACGGCCATCCCGATTATCCCGACGACGACAGCCGTCCGCTCACCCCGAAGGGGCGCCGACGCACGCGCAGGATCGCGCGCGGCATGCGCGACCTGGGACTGCGCTTCGACGCGATCCTGACCAGCCCGCTGCCGCGTGCGCGGCAGACGGCGGAGATCGTC
>VGFD01000087.1 GCA_016868975.1 Armatimonadota bacterium
AGGGGGTATTTCCGGGTCGGGGATCTGTAAACCTCTTCAACGGAATCGGGGCAGTCAGCCAGCGGCGGACCCACGACGGGCGCTCTGCCGCCAGGTCATCGGCCACGGCCAGGAAACGGTCGAAAGACGCCGACCACTCGGGATCCAGCTCGGCCAGGCGGGAGGGGCGGGCGCCGAGGGCCTCGGCGAAGGACTCAGCCACCATCTCCTTCGGGCTGACGCTGGCGTACTCTGACGGAAACCCCGAGCCACCCGCGGTCAGAAGGCGAATCCAGGTCCTTTCGCGCTCGTCGCGGAGCCCGGGCCAACGGGCCGGCGCGAGGATCTCCACGGCATGCTCGTAGGCGTGGCCCATTTCGTGCACCGGCGTGCTGTGGCCAAAGACGTTGTCGCCAAGCTGATCCGCGCGCAGGCACACCGTCCCGGGCCTGGCGTTGGGGAGGAACTGTCCGAGGACGCCGCCCTTGCGCCAGAGTTCCTCCGAGTCCCGGTCGTGCCGGTTCAAGGGGATGGCGTCGCCGCCCGCGGTGGGCCGGAAGTAGTACAGGTTGGGCACGACAAGCCGTGCGTCGGAGCGGAAGGGTCGGTCGGCCGCGGGCTGATCCGCGGCGGGGGAGAGCGCCTCCTGAGCCGCTACCAGGCGCTTCCCGTTAATCGCGGTGAACAACGAGACGAACTGGCGCACCTCGTCCTCCGTCGTGGCTCCGTGCAAGCGGGCTACATCATCGGCGGTTACCGCGCCGCGGGCCTGCTCCCGGGGGACCTGCAACGGATGCAGCCGGCCCGCGCTCGTGCGCGCGGCGGCTTCCATGACGTGTCGGTGATGCCAGGTCTCGAGCTTCCGCACCCGGTCGGCCAGCCTGACCTTCTCGATCTGGCGCAGGAATGGCGGGCGCGATGGATCTTCCGGGGCCTCCAGCTCCTTGCGCACCTCGGCGAGATCCGCTCCGAACACGCGATCCGCGTCCTGCACGGCGCGCTGAAAGTGGCTTCTCAGGGAAGCTGCCGAGAAGTCGCGGCGGGGACGCAGCGGCGCGATGAGCCCGGCTTCGAGCGGGGTTTCTCCCGGGCGCAGCACGCGGATGGCCGTGCCGGCGCGGTCGATGGCGCGCACCACGGACAGCGGCAGAGTGGCCAGGGACTCCTGGACACGGCCACGCACCTCGTCTGTCGGGGGCGGCGACCCGCCGCGCGCCAGCATGCCGTCCACGAGGGATCGGATGGCGGACTCCGCGGTCTCGCGGGCCGCGGTCGCGGGCCGGGCGTCGGCAACCAGCATGCCCTCCTCGAGGTGCAGGGAGGAGGCCGGCTGCCGCCCGATTGCCACGAGGAACGAGCGGCGCAACGCCACGAAGGCGGGGTCACCTTCGAGCAGGCCGGCGGAGGGTGGCGCCGGCCGGGTCTCGGGGGAGGCAGCCACCGCGGGCTGCACGGCAGGGGTCGTAGCCCCCAGCGACACCCGGTCCCCGGGCGGGGCGGGTTGTTCGGCGCTCGCCGGGGCGGCCGGCCTGGAACGGGCAACCCCGACGGGCCCCGGCAGCCCCGGGCCAGGCAAACCTTGCGGGCCGTGCGCGTTCAAATCCGCCGCTTTCCTCTCTACTGCTCCAAGGGCAGCGTAGCACGGAGACGGCGATGCCTGCAGCCCTACCTCGGTGGGCCGTCGTCCGGGGAGGATGAACTGCCGGAAGCGAAGCTCAGTGCGATTCGAGCGATGAAGCGCAGGCGACGGCGACGAACCTTCCGTCGTGCGACAGGCTCAGGTCCAGGTCGGGCACGGCGCCTCCTTGCGCCATCACTCTCGGCGGTCCAAACCGCCCATCATTTCCCCGCTCACGGACGATGCACGCGTCCTCCAACCCGTACCGCTGGTGGACGAGGCGGCGAGCCAGGTGCCGCACGCGCGCGGAGGCCGGGGAGTGGACAGAGGCCGCCTCCCGGGGATCCAGAACAATCCCAACCGCATCGTCGGTCTCCTCGACCACGCTGGCAAGGTCAGGGTGCCCCCCGCCCGGATGCCACGCCAGACAGTGCACGTAGCCCATCCCGATATCCCAGCGCAGCGAAAAGCGCTGCCCGGCGTGACGAATCGCCCCCGGCAGGGTGCCTCCGGGAAAGAGCCGGTCGGGAAGACGCGAAGTCAGATCGTCACAGTCCACATGAAATCCCGGATGCGCGAAAATTGCCGACGGATCGCGCTTGCGCATGATTTTGAAAGCGCTTTCCTTGGCGGCCCACAGCATCCAGGGCAGGACGGTAATATCAGACCGCTCGCGCACAAGCCGCCGTTCGTCGGCTGCCAGGACACGCCCGATAAACCGATCCCAGCCGCGGTCGCCGGGTTGGGCGGCCTGATCGGTGTCGACGACATCGTTGCCGACGTAGATCACGCCGACTTCTCAAAGTACCGGCACTCCATCTCGACGAGCGTCTCGACGACCTGAGTGGCAAGATCCCGCGCGCCGCGGCGACCGGTCTGCTCGGTGCGCGGGGTGAGCATCTTCAGGTCGACGTAGAACCGCTCGCCCGACGGCGGGAGGTCGCAGAAGCCGCCCTGCTCGACCCCGCGCAGGTAGACGCAGAGCACCCGGGCCCGCGGGACTTCCTGCAGCACGGTACCCACGCCGTAGGCGAAATTCTCCAGGCTGACGCGCCCACTGCGGCTCCGTCCGCCCTCCGGGAAGAGCATGACGGACTCGCCGCGGGTCAGCAGGTAAGCCACCCTGTCGAGCACCTTGCGGATTTCCACCCGGGGGCCGCGCCGCACGATGGGAAGGCACTTCCCCAGGTAGCAGAACGCGCAGAGCAGCGGGTTCTTGTAGTAGTTGCTCTTTTCGGGAACGTTCCAGGGAAACAACGCGCTCTTCAGCGCGCCGTTCCAGACCGAGGCAAGGGCCCATATCAGCAACAGGGAATCGATCACGGTGAGGTGGTTCGCGCAGACGATCACGGGGCCGTCGCCTTCGACGAGGAGGTCCCGAAATCGTCTGCGCACCGCCGACCGGTCGAGAATCCGGTAGCGGCGTCCCAGCCTCATCCAGCCAACGGTCAGCAGCCAGGTCAACGGAGCGAAGGCCTGCGCCAGTACCCGCTGTATGCCAAGCAAGCAGCGCTCACGCCAGGATAACATGGCAACCGATGCGAGCGAGACGTCAGCGCACGGCCGAGCGGGCCAGGACGACCTCGACGGCATCGCCCAGGGTCTGGACCCGGTCAGCGGCCTCGTCGTCAATCGCGACCGAGAATTCGTCCTCGATGGCCAGGATGATGTCGACGAGACGAGCCGAATTCACCTCGAGATCTTCGAGAATCCGGGTGCTGCTGTTGGCCGCTTCCAGCGCGGCGGTATTTTTCACGTAAGGCGTGATTAGCTTGACGATTTTGTTGTAGGTTTCGGACTGGTCCATGATGGTTCTCCTCATTCTATTGATGTGATGGATTATTGATGTGATGGTTGGCGGTAATGGTTGGCGGTCAACCTTCCCATTTCCGCAAAATCAGGCAGCCGTTGACGTCGCCGAAGCCGAAGCTTGCCTTGGCGAGAATTCGGGCATCGGACGCGCGCGTTTCTTGGACAACGCGCGCGCGCACCGGTTCAAGATCGGGGTGCAGATCCTCGCAGTTGATCGACCCGTGCACGAATCCTCGGCACAATTGAAGCACGCTGGCCACGATCTCGATGCCGCCGGCCGCGCCCAGGGCGTGACCGACCAGGGATTTCGTGGAATTGATGAGGGGGAGTTCCTGCGGCCGGCAGGCCAGCGCCGCTATCCAGTTCGCGACTTCCAGTGGGTCCGCCATGGTTGCCGTCAGGTGGCCATTGATCAGGTCGACCTCTTCCGGGCGCACGCCGGAGCGCTCCAGCGCGTTCTTGATGCAGCGTATCACTCCCTGGGAATTGGGGGCGGTGATGCTTCCCCCGTTGCGCTGGCCACCGCAGTTGACCGCGCCGCCCAGCACCTCGGCATGGATGCGCGCCCCGCGCTCCAGCGCGCTGTCAAGCGCTTCCAGCATGACGATGCCGGCGCCGGACGAGGGGACAAAGCCGCTGGCCGTCGCGCTCATCGGCCGGGATGCCTGCGTCGGGCGCTCGTTGAACCCCCGCGCAAGAACGCGCATGGCGTCGAACCCGGCCCACACGTAGGGGGAACACCCCTCGGCGCCACCGGCCAGGACGCGTCGGGCCCGCCCCTCCTGAATCGAAAAACAGGCGTTCACCAGGGCTTCGGTTCCGGTCGTGCAAGCGCTGCTGTTGGTGGTCACCTGGCCGCCCAGGCCGAGGAATCCCGCCAGGCAGGCGCTCACCGAGCTGGCCATGGTTTGCTCGACCGAGGTGCTGCCGATGCGGCGCACCTTCCCTTCGTTCACCCGGGGCACGACGAGGTCGCCCAGCGTGTCCACGCCGCCGACGCCCACGCCGATCACGGCGCCGGTATCCCAGTCCACTCGAGCGTCGCCGCTCGCCGGGACTTCAAATCCCGCGTCTCGCCAACAGTCGATGCCAGCGATCGCGGCGTAGGTCATGCACGAGTTCATCGCCATTCGGGAGGCCTCGCTGAAGTAGCGGGCACTCAAAGCGTCGATGCCTTGCGGAATTCCGCCCACCTGGCAGGTGAAACCCAGCTCGGCAAGCCGCTCGTGAAATCGGATTCCCGACCGGCCCTGGCGAAGCGCGTCCTCGAAAGCCTCCAGACCGTGGCCGTTGGCGGCCACCACTCCCATTCCAGTGACGACCACTCTCTGCTTCACAGCCGAACTCCAATTCCAGAAGCAGTCGCGGTCGCGACCAGCTCTCCGCGCTCGTTGTGCATCTCGATTCGGGCGCGCAGCTTCATCCTGCGCCAGAGCATGCGCTCCCCACGAATCCTGACCCGCTCGCCGGGAAACACCGGCCGGAGAAACTCGACCTGCGCGTCGGAGAACATGGTGGTCCACCCGCTGACCTCGTGGGGAGGCACCTCCTCGGAGAGAAGGTAGATGCCCAGCGCCACGACGCCCACCTGGCACATCGTCTCGAGCAGGATCACTCCCGGGGTCACTGGACGGGTCGGAAAGTGACCCGCGTAGAAAGACTCGTCGTCACGAAAACGGTAGTTTCCGACGATTGAGCTGCTGCTTACCGTCTCGATCTGGTCGACGAACCGAAAGGGCTTCTGCTGGGGGATCAACCCCAGGACTTCCTCGGCGTTCAGGCTCATGGGACCGCCACCCCGGGCTGACCTTCGCGGAGCTCTTCGTCATAGCGGATTCCGGTGAACACGCCAACCCTTGCATCGCGGACGGTGTAAATGGAGGCGCCGTCAACCAGGACTTCGCCGTTTCCGACCACGACAGCGCTGCGACTGGCGGGCAGCTCCGCGTAGCGGCGCACGCTCACCTCGTACCGCACCAGGCGATGATGGGGACGAATCTGCCCGGAAAACTCGATCTCTTTTGCGCCGAGTGCCCGGCCGGCTCCCCGGGCACCGCGCGCGGCAGCGTACAGGCCGAGCAATTGCCAGATGGCATCGACTCCAAGACATCCCGGCTGGACCGGATCGTTCTTGAAATGGCATTGGAAGAACCAGGCGTCCGAGCGGATGTCCTGCTCGGCAACGATGCGGCCCTGTGAGCCGTTCCGCACAATTTCAACAACCCGATCAAACATCAGCATGGGAGAAGCCGGCAGGGTCGGGACGCCGTCCGCGGGCAGGTCGTCGATGAGCGTTCCGTCGGCGATCGCGGTCAGCTCGCTGGCCGAGAAATGCTGTCGCTCCAAAAATGTCTGGTACTTCACATGCGCTCCTTTGAAAACAGCAGCCCCGCCCAGGTGAGACCGGATCCGACCACCACCATCGCGATTTCATCGCCCGGGGCAAAGCGATCCCAACTCTGCGAGAGCACGCTGGGCGCGCCGGCCGCGCCGCAGTTTCCGTACTCGTCGACGTTGCAGAGGTGACGATCCGGACGTACGCCGGCCCGCTGGCAGACCGCGGTCAGCATCAACAGGTTGGCCTGATGGCCGATAAAGTAGAGATTTTCCTGGTCGTCTTGTGCGTGCTCTCGCACTTCGGCCAGCGTGGCTGCGGTCTGCCGGATGGCGAATCCCTGGACCGCCGAACCGTTCTGGTAGAAGTGTCCCCCGGTGGGAATCGCGACCGTGTTCCAGCCTCTCGGATCCGATCCGATGCAGCTGTAGCGCAGCCGCATGGGAGCCGCATGGCGGAGCGATACCACCGCGGCCGTGCTGGCGTCTCCCCACAGGACCGCGGCCCGCCGATCGGAGTAGTCGACGGCGCGCGTGTTGTTTTCGACGTTGACGACCAGGACGAAATCCGGCAGAGCCTCCGGACGCGTGGCGTTGAGCTGGTGCATTTGCACCGCGAAGCTGGAACACGCCGAGCTGACGTCAAAGGCAGGGGCGGAAATCCCGAGCTCGGAGGCCACGGTGCAGGCTTCCGCGGGGGCGGTGAACTGCGGAGAACACCCGCCGGCAATCACCATACCAATGTCGCCGGGCCCAAGTCCGGCGCGCTCCAGGGCCATGCGGGCGGCGAGCGCTCCGGTCTGCGCGTTGCTGTAGAGCGACGCTTTTGCCGCTTGCTGGGGAGAGCGGTTGCGCGTCTCGCGGAGGTATTCCAGGGAGAGCACGCTGCGCCGCGAGCGAATTCCCACGCGCTCGAGAATCCACTCTTCGTTGGTGCCGATGTCAAGGTCGGTGAGAAAGGCGTTGTCGATGACGTTCTCCGGATGGAAGTGTCCCAGTCCGTGAACGAAAAGGTTGGCCTTCACGCTAGAGGCTGCCAATATGCTCGCCCCCGTCCACCCGAATCAGGGCGCCGTTGATCCAGCGCGCTTCGTCCCGGCACAGCAGCGAGATCACGTCGGCCACGTCCTCGACCGTCGTGAGGCGTCCGTAGGGATTTTTCTGTATCGCAACGGCGCGCATCTTCTCATTTCCCGGGATTAAACGGAGGGCGGGCGTGTCGGTCACGCCGGGCTGCAGGATGTTGCAGCGCACGCCGTAGGGCGCGTACTCCACGGCGATGGCGCGCGACAGGCACTCCAGCGCCCCCTTCGCGGCGGCCACCGCGGCATACCCAGGCCATGCGACGGTGTTGCCCTCGCTGGTGAGTCCAAGCACCCGCGCGTCCGGGCCGAAAAGGCCGTTCCGGTGGATCGCCTGCACCCAGGAGAGCAGACTGGTTCCCATGCTGTGAATGGTCCGGGCCAGATCTTCGTCGTCGAGCAAGGACGTGGCCGTCAGTGCGGTCGGGGACGGAGCAATCGGCTTGAGGTTTCCATAAGCCAGGGAATGCAGCACAAGCCGGATGCGGACCGCGCGATCCTTGAGCGCTCCGATCACGGCGGCCATGCCGTCCGCGCTCAGGGCGTCGAGGTTGAAGCTGAGAAAACCGTGGCCGTGGCCGCGGATGCTCTCGAACTGTGCATCGATTTTCGGCATGGCGCCGCGCCGATCGCGGTGAACCACACAAACGCTCATCCCCTGGGAAGCGAGTTTTTTCGCCGCTGCCAGCCCGAAGCCGCTGGAGCCTCCCAGTATCAGCGCCCAATCTTCGTCCGTACAATCCACGGCGCAATCCTGCTGCCCGGGCGCTGCTGAGGTCGGAGTCATTTGCGTGCATTCCTTTCGTGGGTGAATCGGATCGGCGAGAAGCCTACATGGGCCTTGTCCCACCGCGGTGAGAACAGTGTGAGCCCGGCAATAAAAATGCGGGATTTCTCGGCGAATCCCGCGACGCGGGCGGGTGCTTTCAACAACAAGCCAGCGGCTACCTCCTGGCTGGCAGGCCTGCGAACCGCGCCGGTCTCGATCGGCGGCACCCGTTGCGAAACGTTCACCACTGGTGCACGGGGAGCGCCCTCCAAACACGCCCGTTTCACGGACCGCTCACTTCTCCGAGACGCCCGCGCGCTACCGTGACTGGCGGCACACTCTGGCCAGGACACGTCTCGGCAACTCGGACACAGGAGACCGGCCGCCATGATCAGTTCGGTGCAAGGGCAGCGCATCGTGATAGACCCGGGGCACGGCGGGCCCGACGCCGGAGCCATCGGCCCGGCCGGCACCCGAGAGAAGGACGTGACGCTGGCCATCTCCCACAGGCTCCGCGACTACCTGGAAGCGCGCGGCGCCGAGGTGCGCCTGACCCGCGCCACGGACCGCTCGGTGGCGCGCCCCGACGCCCCTCCGAACGAAGAGCTGCAGGCCCGCTGCGACGTCGCCAACGCCCTCAACGCCGACGTCTTCGTCAGCATCCACGCCAACGCCAGCCAGTCCTCGAGGGCTTCGGGGATGGAAGTCTACCACGCGCGCCGGGCCGGAACCGCCGCGCGTCGCCTGGCGCGCGTCGAGCACGACCGGCTGGCCGGATCCCTGCCCGTGCCGGCCCGCGGAGTCAAGGCCGCCGACTTCTACGTGCTGACCGAAACGCACATGCCCTCGGTGCTGGTGGAGGTTGCATTCCTCACCAATCCTGATGAGGAGCGGCTGCTCGCCAATCCCGAGATGCAGGAGGCCGCCGCGCACGCCCTGGGCGCGGGCCTTGAGGAGTACTTCATTTCTGGTCGTTCCTGCCCTGTAGCCCCAGGGGCGTACCGCTCGTTGCAGACAGCCTGAAAACTCACGAGTGCCACCATACGCCTCCGCAGTCGATGCATGGGTGGCGCAGGCAAGGAATGCCGTCATCCTCCCCGAATTGCATGGACGTGCTCGAATCAAGCGGCTGGTGGGCCCAGGCCCAAGAGATGCGCAAGGTGGCCGACCTGGCGCGCGGCGCGAACCTCTACAGCTCCGCTTGCTTTCACTATCAGCAAGCTGCGGAGATGGCCCTGAAAGCGGGCCATGAACTTTACAATAGCGAGCGCCCTGGCCACGATCTGGCGGATCTGCTGAGCGCCCTGGATGCGGTGCGGAAGTCGACCGCTCCTCGCGACGTGCTCGATGCCGCCATCGAACTCAGCAGCCTGTACAGCGCGACGCGATACCCGGATCTGCACCGTGGCGTAGCGCCCGCCATGATTTATAAGGAGCCAGACGCTGCGGCAGCGGGCCGCCGGGCGGACACCATCATGGATTTCGTCCGATCCTTGCTGGGGGAGCGAAAACCGTGATCACCTCAACCGATCGTCGATTGACCGATTGGCTCAAGTGGGTCGCGACGAGATTTCCTGGCGAGATTGCCTTTATCGTGCTCTACGGATCGCGCGCCCGAGGAGATTTTAAGCCGCACTCGGACTATGACTTGCTGATCGGACTGAGCGGGGAAACTCCCCGTGACGCACGCGACTTCATGACGATGGAATACCCCGGCATGGAACCCAAACCGTTTACCCCGGCCCAGATCGAGCAACTCTGGTTTCACTACCATCGCATGCTGTTGGACCCCCTCTACGAAGGCGTCGTGCTGCGCGACGACGGCACTTTCGCCGCACACCAGGCACGCTTCGAAGAGACCAGACAAAGGGGAATCATCGAGCGACAGGGCCGGTCGTGGCTGTGGCACCAAGATCGCGAGCCCGCGGAGAGTCCGCGGCACGAAGCCAAGCGGCGAGACACCGAACGCCTCCGGGCACTGATGCAGGCTCATCATCAAGCGGGTTGACCAGGCATAACGAGAATTTGATGCCGTGTTGCATTCACCCGTGCGCTCCGGGACGCGCGACTATTCCCCCCACCAGCGGAACGCTCCGTCGGATTTGAACGCGTCGGCCAGCACGCTGCGGACGCCGGCCGGGAGATCGTCCCAGGCGCCCAGGTTGGTGCGCTGCTCCGTGAGGGGCACGCGCAGGCGCCCGTAGCCTTCCACGTCGACGGATAATTCCAGGCGGTCGTCGGCGGCCGCGCGGAAGCGGAAGGTGGGCCACAGGTAGAGCACGTGCCCCTGGTTCAGCGTCGCCGCGCGGCCCGGCGGGCAGTACGCGAGGCCGTCGGTTTCGCGGCCCTGGCCGTCGCGCACGCGGTGGCGCAGGGAAATTCGCTGCGCGCGGCTGGTGCCGTTGTACACGAACGCCCACACGGTCTGGCCGTCGGCCGTGCGCTCGACGCGCGACACGCCGAGCAGCAGGGCGTGCAGGTCGGTGTCGTCGGCGATGGCCTGCACGCGGTAGGGGAGGGACTCCGCCTGCGTGCCGGTGACGGGCACCGGCGCGGGCGGTGGCACGCTGCCACTTCCACCGGTTGGCGGTGGCACGGTGCTACTCGCACCGGTTGGCGGAGGCACGCCGCCACTCGCACCGGTTGGCGGTGGCACGCTGCCACTCGCACCGGTTGGCGGAGGCACGCCGCCACTCGCACCGGTTGGCGGTGGCACGGTGCTACTCGCACCGGTTGGCGGAGGCACGCCGCCACTCGCACCGGTTGGCGGTGGCACGCTGCCACTCGCACCGGTTGGCGGAGGCACGCCGCCACTCGCACCGGTTCGGGGTGGCACCGGTGTCGGTGTCGTCTTTGGTCGCGGCGACGGGGAGGCGTCCGGCGACGCATCGGGCGCGGGCGTGTCGACCGGCGACGGAGTCTCCCGCTCGTCCGGCCACGGCGAGGTCGTTTCTTCCGGGGAAAGCGACGGCGTTGGCTCCTCCGGCTCCGGCGACCCTTCCTGCGCCACGACCGGCGACGGCGGCGCCACCTGTCGGGTTCCGCGCCCGCCCAGCAAGGACAACAGCGCGAGCAGACAGCCCAGCGCGATCAGGCAAAATCCCACCACAACCCAGCGCGGCAGCGACATGTTCTCCCCCTATTGATTGGCTGGCAGCGGCTTGACCACAAGCTTCACCGGATAATTCGACCCCGGCTCCGGAAATGCCAGCACGCTCACCTCGCGGATTTCCCCCGGCGCGAGATCATAGCGGGCCAGTTCGAATTCTCGGTTGCGGCCGGGCAGCGTGCTGAGCATCGGCGTCTCGATCAATTGATCGTCCACCAGCAGCGAGCCCCGCGCCAGGCCGCCGCGCACCGAAAATACCAGAAATACGCGGCGCTCCTCGGGAGTGGGATTTTCCAGCCGGATGCGGATCCGATGCTCGACCCCGTAATTCCCGATGTTCGGCGTTCCGCTCCCCAGCGGCTCCTGGTACGGCCCCTCGCCGATGGGCACGTAGACGTACGGATCGCCCACCCGGTAGCGGGCGTTCAATTCCTTTTCGGGCCGCCCGAACAATCCCCGTCCGCGGATGCTCCCCCCGGCCTGGGGCGTGGGAATCGGCATGGGAGCGTCCTCCACGTCGGACAGGCTCTGCCGATACGACTCCACGACAAGCGACGGCGGCGCGCCCTGGCGCACCATCACCTGTCCCATGCCGCAGCCCACCTCGCGCGCTGACAGGACCCGGCGATCCAGCACGTACGAGCCGCGCGGCGGAATGCGCACCAGCCAGCCGTTTCCGCGCGTCATCCATTTCAAATAACGCCAGGTGGCGAGGTGCCCGGCATACAATTCATCACGCGAGGGTCCCGCGCCGCTCTGCGTGACCAACAATACGAGCGGCGCGTCGCTGCGGTTTTCCAGCCGCACCTCGAGCCCGCGGGCCGGCGCTTCCGGAGCATTTTGATGGTGATAATAGTAAACCGTGTTGCCGGCGGTCAATTTCTCGTCGAGCAGCAATCCCTCGGCTTCCAGCCGCTCAGGATGGTTGCTGGCGGCCAGCGCGATGGGCCGCTCGAACGCCGCGCCGGCCACGCCCACGTCCGCGGCCACCGCCGCAACCACCGGATAGAGGCCGGGTCCTTCCAGCCACGCCGTCACCCGGACGCGGCCGGTCGCCAGTCTTCCCCCGACGCCCTGCCAGTAGGGGACCAGCCAAGCCCCGGGCGCCACCTTGCAGGCCTGCTCCAGGGCGCGCTGCAGCGCGTCGAGTGCCAGCTCCACATCGGGGTCCTGGCCGGACAATTGCACTGAAATCCCCGGTGGGATCTTCCCGGCGACTTCTCGCACGCGCACCTCGAGCCGGGCGGTCCGCGCGCCTTTTCGAAATTCCAGGACGGCGACCCCGGGGCTTCGTCCCCGCACCACGACGGTCCCCGCGCGAGCGGCCTGGGCGGACATCACCTCGGCGGAGGACGTGGAGAGCGTCGCGCCGATCCACGCCGAGGGCACCGCCACGACGCGGGACTCGCCCAGCGGCACCGTCACCCACGGCGGGAGATTGCCCGGCCGCGCATCCGAGCGCGCTTCGCGGCGCAGCGTGGCGGCCCACGCAGCGGCCAATTCGAGCGGCTCCAGCTTCAAGTCGCGGGACCGCGCCCGGGTCACGACGAGCACGATGCGATCCTGCCACATCAGTGCCGCGGCCTGCCCCATCGGGGCCGCGGTCACCCGGGCCAGGGAGGCGCGGGTGGAGGCTACCAGCCCCAGGCGCGCGGCTTCGCGGGGGGCGTCGCGCCGCGCGTCCTCGACGGTCGCGTGGGGAACGCTGATGGTCGCGCGCCCCACGTGAATCACGCTGAGCGTGCCGTTCACCGACCAGGTGACCGGCACCATCGCGTCCGGGGCCGCCCAGGCCGATCCAGAGAGCAGCGCGGCCAGCAGAACCCACAATATTCTACGCATCGAAGGGCAGACGCAACTGGGTGGTGTCGGGGTTCTGCGTCGTGTTCACCCGCTTGTAGTATTTTCGGCGCTCCCGGGCGAGGAATTCCAGGCGGCCCACGTTCTCGTCGAGATAATCATAGAGCCGCGCCGTCTTGCGATCCGGGTTGGGCTGCGTGAGCCGTCCCATGAACTGGCGCAGCGACGCCTCCTTCAGCGGAAACGCGAGGAAGACGCGTTCCAGGTGCGGCACTTCGAAGCCGCCCGCGGCGAGCTGCTCCATGGCCACCAGCACCAGGACTTCCCCGTCGCGGAAGCGGCGCAGGGCTTCGCGGCGCTGCTGCGGCGTCATGGTCCCGACCAGCGTGGCGACCGGCACCTCTTCGCCGATGCGCTCGGCGAGCAGCAGCGCGTGCTCGCGCCGGGTGGTGAACACGAGGCAGGCGTGCCCGTCGCGCGCTTCGGCCACCACGTCGCGGACGATCTGGCGGGTGCGCCCCTCGTGCTGGCAGAGCGCTTCGAGCAGCGCGTTCCATTCGCGCGCCCGGTCCGGGGCGGCGCTGCGCCGCCGAGACGGTCCCGTCGGACCGGGCGGCTCCAGGGTGAACAGCGGGCCGTCTTCGGGCGGCGGCTCGGCGGCGGCGTCGGTCTCGAAGTGAAAGCTGGTGGTCTTGAGCACCACGTCGAGCAGCATGTCCTCGCGCGCGCCCATGCGGTGCGCCACCGGGCCGACGTAAAGGGCGGCCATCGCGTCGAGCCCGTCGGCCCGCGGGGGCAGGTCGGTGAGCGCGAGGAGCCAGCGCGCGGGGAGGGCACAGACGGCCTCGCGCAACACCGGCAGCGGAACCCGGCGGACCTCGTCGAGGATGAGAAATCCGAAGCGCAATTCCAGGGCCGGCCAGGCGTGGCCGGCGATGGCCGCGTAGGGAGCCACCGTGAGAAAGTGTCCCCGGGCGGCCAGTGTGGCGGCGCTCCCGATGTCCGCCTCCTCCATCCCCAGCATGAGCACCGCGTCCTCGCGCCACTGCTGGAGCCGCGCCGCGCTCTGCACCAGGACCAGGGTGGGGACGCCGCGCTCGGCGGCCGCGGCCAGCGCCACCAGCGAGCGGCGCATTCCGTCGGCGGCCTCCAGCACGCCCCACTCCACCGCGAGCACGGCCTGCAGGGCGGCGGCTTGATTCTCGTCGAGGGCGTGGGGCAGGTTGCGCGGCG
>VGFD01000088.1 GCA_016868975.1 Armatimonadota bacterium
GGACAGCATGGCGGGCACCCGCGGAAGGAGCCCGAGAAGCCCGGGGATTCACCACCGCAGCGGCAGCCGTGAACGAAGGACCGGGGCAAGCCCGGTCCTTCTTGCTAGAGGAACCCCTGGAGGATGCTGAGCACGCCCTCGCGCGTGGGCGCCGTCGTCCGCCGGTCGGACGATGGGGGAGATTCCGGGCGGTCGCTCGTGACGCCATCCCCACCCTTCGCCTGAGAGAGTTTGCGGGTCACCGAGGCTCCCAGGTCGACCGCGCCCGCGACCGGCACCGTCCTGCGAGTCTGGGACATCTGCTGCACCGCCGCGATTGCCGAGGCCTGCATGCGCGACTCCATCTCGTCGCGCGCGGAGAACAGCCGCTCGGCGCGGTATGGACCAGCGGCCTCTTGCGGAGCAGCGCGCCAGGAGCGGGCGGGAGGCGCTTGCTGGGGCGGCGGAGCCTCGGCGGGAACGCGCGCGTCCAGACGCTGCGCGCGCTGCAACTCGGGCGTATGGACGGAAGCGCCGACCCGACGAATCTGCAAAGACAACCTTCTCCTGTTTCCCCATCGTAGCGCTTGGAGGCGCGCCGCGAAATTGATCCGATGACGCAATTGCGCATCGTTCGTTTGGGACCCGGGGGGCAAGGGTGCCGATTCCAATCTATTGAGCGGAGGAGAAACGGTTTCCACCGGAGCAACTTGCGCGACCAGGGGCCATCCGGCGGGTCCGCGAGCACAACGACGCCCAGACCAGGATCGTGCAGGCCAACAGCCTGCAGATGCGGACCCAGCTTGCCATGGTCTGTGATGCGGTGCCCGAAGAGGAGGAGTAGGCCATGCACGTCGGCGCGTTCGTTCCCCAGGGGTGGCGCCTCGATCTGGTGGACGTCCCAGAGGGTCGCCCGCAATACGAGGCCATGCGCGACGTGGCGCTGCGGCTGGAGCAGTCCGGCTACGACAGCCTGTGGCTGTACGACCATTTTCACACGGTGCCGGAAGCGCGCACCGAAGCCACCTTCGAGTTGTGGACCGGGTGCACCGCGCTGGCCCTGGAGACGAAGAGCATCCGCATCGGGCAGATGGTGGGCTGCAACATGTACCGCCACCCGACGCTCATCGCGAAAATGGCGTCGTGCCTGGACGTGATCTCCAACGGGCGTTTCAACTTCGGACTGGGCGCCGGCTGGTACGAGCACGAGTTCACCGCGTACGGATTTCCATTCGAGTCCGCCGGGACGCGATTGGCGAAGCTCGACGAGGCGCTCGAGATCATCATCGGGCTCTGGACCCAGGACCGCTTTCAATTCGAGGGCAAGCACTACAAGGTCGGGGTGGGGCACACCCACGATTACCACAGAGAGCCGCTCGTCTCGGACGGGGCAATCAACCATCCCAAGCCGGTCCAGAAACCCCATCCGCCGGTCTGGATCGGCGGCGGCGGCGAGAAGAAGACGCTGCGCACGGTCGCGAAATTCGCCAGTTATTCGAACTACGGGAACGACGTGGCCTCGGTGAACGCCAAGAACGAGATCCTGGATCGTCACTGCGAGAACATCGGCCGCGATCCCGACGAGATCATCCGCAGCGTGTCGCTGAACGTTATGGTGGGGCCCGAGCAGTGCCTTGTCGAGCACTTCGAGCGGCTCAACTTCTCCAAACACGATATCGAGTGGCAGCGGAATGCCGCGCTGACCGGCGAGCCGGCCACCATCGCCGAGCGCATCATTGCGTTGCGCGACCAGGCGAGGGTAGGCTACGTGCTCATCTATTTTCCCGATGCGGCGCGCGGCGACTCGATCGAGCGTTTTGCCGGGGAGGTCATGCCGCACCTGCGTTAACATCCTGTTCATAATTCGGCGCCGACAGGTGTGCTATAGTGGCACAGCATCCCGTAGTGGGAGAGGTTGAGAACCCGTGCGAGAGCACGGATCCGAGAACGTCCCTTTTTCGGCCGCCAGGCCGTGAACCGCCGGGAAAGCAAGTCCGAGCGCACGCCGGAGAAAGTAGGAAACGGGTATGACGCAACCCGTAGGCAGCGGGCAACCCAGGGAGTTTGACTTTCAGCGCCTTCAGAAAATCGTCAGCCTGGTCGAAGGGCAGTCTTCGCCCTTCAAGGCGGTGGACCGCAGCACGCTTGGCGAGACGGGCGACCATGACGTCATCGTGATGAAGCCCATGCCGATTGGCGATCTTGCCCGATCCAACGGGGTGGTCACCAACGAGATCCAGAAGGACCTCGAGGGCCGCGGCATTGATGTCGAGGCTCCCCTGGAAACCGTGGGCGGCGTGGCCGCGCGCGTCAATCCCGAGGAGATGACGAAGCTGAAGTCCGAGGGCTACCTCGTGTACGACAACAGCCGCCGCAGCCTCATCCCCGGCTTCCCTGGCAAGTCTTTCAACGGCGATCCCACGAAAATGCCCGAAGTGAATTTCCGCGCCCTGACCGGCGCCGACCAGATGAATGCCCAGGGTTTCACCGGCAAGGGCCAGGTGGTCGCGGTCGTCGACTCCGGTTTCCAGCACCCGGCGACCCCGCTGGTTGCCTTCAAGGACTTCGTGGACAACAGCCCCACGCCGGTTGACCCGGTGGGCCACGGCACGCACGTTGCCGGTGACATCCTCCAGGTCGCGCCGGATGCCCAGATCGTCGGCGTGCGCGTGATGAACGGCGACGGCCAGGGCCGCCCTTCGGACATCATCCGCGGGCTGCAGTGGGTGTTGCAGAACTACCAGAAGTACAACATCAGCACGGTGAACATGTCCCTCGGTGGCGGGCCGGACGGCTTCCCCGACACGATGGACCCGGTCAATCGCGCGGTCGACAAGCTCATCCAGAGAGGCGTTACGGTGGTCAGCGCGGCCGGCAACTCCGGCCCCGAGGGGCACACCATCGGCGCGCCCGCGGACGGCGCCCTCAATATTACCGTCGGCGCCTCCTTCGACAAGACCCGCGTCAGCGAGTTCTCCAGCCGCGGTCCCACCGACGACGGGCTTTCCAAGCCTGACCTGATGGCCCCCGGCGAGTTCATCGTGTCGTGGAGCGTGCCCGGCTCGCAGATGCACCAGATGGGGACGGTCATCGAGAAGCTGCGCAACATGAAGGACGACGAGTTCGTGGCGCTCTGCGAGAACAAGCCCGAGCTCATTGAAAATCTTGGCCTGCCCAGGGACATCCTGCAGCGCTCTCCGCAAGAGCGCATGGACATCCTCCACAAGACGCTGCCGCCCATCTTTCTGCCCAGCGCCGACACGCTGGCCGCGCCGGGGACGTCGTTCGCGGCGCCCATCGTGGCCGGCATCGTCGCCGACCTCAAGCAGGCGGACCCGACGGCAGGGCCGCAGCGCATCAAGGAAGTGCTGCGCAAAACGGCTGACCCGATGGATTCGCGCTTCGGTCCCAACGACCAGGGCGCGGGTTTCGTCGACGGCGTCGAGGCGCTCGATACGGTCCGCGGGAAGTAGAATCCGGCCGCAGTCCGAAAAGAAGCCCGCGAGGGCTTCTTTTGTTTTTTGAGATTCTGGGCAACGTCCCCTACACCGACGCGCTCGCGCTACAGGAGCGCATGGTGGACGAGCGGGCGGCGGGCGCGAGAGGCGACACGCTGCTGCTGTTGGAGCACCCGCCGGTCATCACGCTGGGACGCGGCGGCCGTCTCCATCACCTGCGCGCTTCCGAGGAAGTCCTCGCGGCGCGCGGCGTCACCCTGTCCGAGAGCCCGCGCGGCGGGGACATCACCTTCCACGGGCCGGGCCAGCTGGTGGGATATCCTATTGTCGCGCTGCCCCGCGAGCGGCGGGACGTGCGCCGCTACGTATATGACCTGGAAGAAGTCGTGATCCGCACGCTGTCCGACTTCGGGCTCTTCGGCGAGCGCGTGGAGGGCTTGCGGGGGATATTTGTCGGGCGCGACAAGGTGGCCGCGCTGGGGGTGCGCATCTCCCGCTGGATCACCAGCCACGGATTCGCGCTCAACGTCTCCACGGATCTATCGTACTTCGACCTGATCGTGCCCTGCGGCATCGCCGATCGGGGCGTCACGTCGCTGGAGCGGCTGCTGGGGCGCGCGGTGTCGATGGAAGAAGTCCGCGCGCGGGTGATCGAGCGCTTTGCCGAGCTGTTCGGGTCTATCTAGAGCAGCGCGTCGACAAGGAGTCCGCGGATCTCGCCGATTTTCTCCAGGATGCGCATGGGGCGGCGGTTCTTGGCCAGCACTTCCTCGGTCAGTTGCTTCACGGCCTCGTCTATCTTGTGGACCACGCGGGTTTCGAATCCGGTCTTGCGGTTGAACACCTGCTGCTTGTTGGTGCTGAAGGTCAGCGCCACCGCGCCCTGCATGAATTTCTGGAGCAGCGCCTTGTAGCGATCGAGATTCTCGCGGGTGGGATTTTTCGCCAGCGCGCCGGCGGCGTCGTCGAGCGCGCCGAGGTACTGGTCGAGCGCCTCCCGATTGGCGCGCTCGCGGGCTGCCGAGAGCTGCTCGATGAACGGCGCCGCGGCGGCCTTGCCGCCCTCCTTCGCGGCGCCCGACTTGTCGGCTTCGCGCGCCCCGGTGCGTCCGGCCCGTCCGCCGCCGACTCTCACGAGCGATAGTCGTCGAGGTTGACGACGCCGCCCTCGCGCGAGCGCAGGATCTGGCTCTGCCGCTGCAGGATGCCGCGCTCCTCTTCGTTCAGCGAGCCCATGCCCTCGCGGCTGATCTTGTCGAGGATCTCGTCGGCGCGCTTCTGCAGCGCGATCTCCTCGGCGCTGGCCTGGGGACGCACCGCGTACTCGTGCGAGCGGGCCGCGGTGATGGGGGTGGGCTCGCTGCCGCGGGCTTTTCCTTTGGAGACCGCGCGGCGGGCCGGCTCGCGCAGGCCGGTGATGGGGGGCGCGGCGCGCTGTTTCCACCAGATTCCCATGCGCCAGGAGTATTTCACGTACACGAACCCGATCGCGGCGCCCGCCAGGTGGGTAACCACGGCGGTGGGCGTGGGGCCGCCCAGCATCTGCAGCACGTCAATGGCTATCAGCAGAATTACCAGGGTCGGCGCTTTCATCGGAAAGACGAAGAAAATGACCGTGTCGTCCGGGAAAAGCAGCGCGTAGGCCACCATGATGCCGAGGACGGCTCCCGAGCACCCGATGACCGGATACGGGGCGATCAGCGACGCGAGGCCCGCTCCCACGCCGCACAGCATGAAGTACTGGATGAACCGCTTCGTGCCCCAGTTGCCTTCCACGGACGAGCCGAACCACCAGAGTGCGAGAAGGTTGAAGAGGATGTGCAGCGGACTGCCGGTCGAGTGCAGCCACATGTAGGTGGCGAGCTGCCAGACGCGCCCTTGCAGCACTTCTTGCGGACGGAGCACGAAGTACTCATTGAGCAGCGGTCCGGTGGCCGGGAAGTACTCCAGCGCGAACACCGCCGTCATGGAGATGATCAACCACTTGACGGCGGGGGTGGGCGGCGCGAACAGATCGCGTATGTCAAAGGGACGTTGCATCATGTGTGAGAGGGTCCACGGAGATAGTTCCCCTTTCCGGACCGCTGTCCTCCCCTGTAGCCGCGCGCGTTTGGTCGCGCATCGGCGGCGGGAACGCACAATATGACTCGATCCGTGGGGGTTCGATTCCCGCGTGCCACGAGTTGGAGAGAGATAGTACCCCAACCCGGGCTGGTGGCAGACGGATTACGAATCGCATCAAGGCCGCCTCCCGTGCCGTCGGGTCCACCGCTGGGCCCGACTCCCGTGCCGTCGGGTCAATCGCTGGGCCCGACACTCCAGGTGAGGACAGGAATCCCCTCTCGGGGGCGTGAACCATCGGGCCCATGTCCCTATCGCTCCCGATGATCGGAGGACCGTGCTTGGAAAGGCCCGCGTGGGCCGGTAGTCCCGTCGAATCGCTGGTCGGCAACACGCCCCTGATCCGCATCCCCCCAATGGAGAATCAGCCGGAGGGCGTGCACATCGCCGCCAAGGCGGAATGGTACAACCCGGGCGGCTCGGTGAAGGATCGTCCCGCGTTGCGCATGATCCGCGCCGCCGAGGAATCCGGTGAATTGACCCCCGCGCGGGTGATTCTCGACGCCACCTCCGGCAACACCGGCATCGCCTACGCCCTCATTGGCGCGGCCCGCGGCTACCGCGTCGAGCTTGCCATCCCGTCCAACGTGAGCATCGAGCGCAAGCTGATGCTGGAGGCGTTCGGCGCGCACGTACACTGGACCGACCCGCTGGAGGCCAGTGACGGCGCCATCCGCAAGGCGCGTGCGTTGAAGGCGGAGGGGGGCGACAAGTATTACATGCCCGACCAGTACAATAACCCGAACAATCCGCTTGCGCACTACGAGACCACCGGTCCGGAGATTTTTCGTCAGACCGAGGGCCGCGTGACTCATTTTGTGGCCGGATTGGGGACGAGCGGCACGGTGATGGGCACCGGGCGGTTCCTCCGCGAGAAGGGCGTCGAGATTTGCGCCGTCGAGCCCGCCACGCCGCTGCACGGGCTGGAAGGCCTCAAGCACATGGCGACGTCGATCGTGCCGGGAATTTACGATCCGAAATTCCCGGATCGCATCCTGCCGGTGGAAACCGAGGACGCCTATTCCGCCGCGCGCTGGCTGTCCCGTCACGGAATTCTGGCGGGGATGTCGAGCGGAGCGGCGCTGGCCGGCGCGATGAAGGTGGCCCGCGGGCTCACCCAGGGATTGATCGTGGTGGTATTTCCGGACGGCGGCGACCGTTATCTCAGCACCGTGCTGTACAGGGAGGGCTGAGCGCGTGTTGTGCCTGCGGCCGTTGGAGCGCGAGCAGATCTACGAGCACGCCCGCGGCACCTATCCCCACGAGTGCTGCGGCTTCATGATCGGCCGCAAGGGCGCCACGCGCGAGGTGGCCCGCATTCATGCGTTGCGCAATTTACGGACCGATCGCGCGCACGATCGCTACGAGATCGATCCGCTCGACTGGATCCGCGTGGACAGGGCCCTGGCCAACGGCGAGGAAGTCATTGGAATCTATCATTCGCACCCGGACCATCCATCGCGGCCTTCGGAATTTGATCGCGAGCACGCGCACCCGTTCATGTCGTACTTGATCGTGGCGGTGCACGACGGCGAGATCGAGTCGGCGCGCTCCTGGGAGCTGGACGACCAGACGCGCGCGTTCAACGAAGAGCGCATCGTGGAGGACGCTTAACATGCGCCTTGCTTTTTTGTTGACCCACGCGCCGGGAGATCAGCAATACGAGCAGTTCGCGCGGGAGGTCGCGCTGGAACTGGAGGCCGGCAACGTGGTGGAGGTTTTCGCAGACGTCGACGGCGTGGCGGCGGTGATGGAGGCGCGCAATGCGCCGCCCTCAGTGCACGGGCCGGACGTGGTGGAAATGTTCCGCGAAAAGGATGCGCGCATGCAATCGCTGGTGGGTCGGGGCGCGCGCGTCGTGGTGTGCCGCGTGTGCGCGCGCAACCGCGGCCTGTATCGCGGGATGGAAGTGCTGGACGGCACGCGGGTCGGCGACCTGGGAGAATTATCGGCGATGGTCGCGGAAGCCGACCGCGTGGTTTCGAGGTAACTGATGACATCGCGCAACGTGCTGGTGACGGTTTCCGAAGGCGAGGGCAGCGAGCGCGGCCTGGAAGGAATCCGCGCGGCTCTGGGCCTGGCGCGCGGGTTTGAGGGGCACAAGGTGCGCGTATTGTTTCGCGGGCCGGCAGTGCAGTGGATGCGGGCCGGCAACGGCGCGCACGTCGCGGCGGGGGCGATTTTGATGCACCTGCGCGCGACCGTGCCGATGTACGTGGAAGCGGCCGCCCTGGAGGGGACTGGGATGTCGCGGGAGACGCTGGACGCGTCGGCCCACCTGGCGGAGCCGCACGAGGTCACGACGCTGATGGAGGCGGCGGAGGCGCGGCTGGATTTCTAACGCAGCCCCACCAGTTTTCCTTGAGACGCCCGAACGCGGCGGCCAGAATCGCGCCCTCATGGGCCGGTCCGGCCTCCGCGAGGTCGAGTCCGAGGCGCGCCACGAGGGCGTGGTTCCGGCAGGTGCATGGCGCAAGGTGGCAGCGCGGCCAGGAGTTGGCGGGTGCCGCTCGTTGTTTCCGGGCAAATTGTGCGTAATTCTGTGGATAACTCCATTCGCGCTTGTCCGGCCTCCACCGGTGCCGCGATGCACGGGACGGACCCTGGCCGGCCCACAAGGAAAGGGGAGGACTCCCGCGCAGGGCGCCGAAACTCGGGGGCGTCCGCGGCCCCCTGAAAGTCATTGCCGGGCGCGGGCCATCCAAGCCTGGGAGGCGAAATCCCCTTCATGTCGGTGACCGTTCGTATTCCAGTCTCCCTTCAAAAATTAACCGGCGATCAGTCGCGCGTGGAAGTGGACAGCGCGTCCGTGGAAGCCGCCATCAATGCGCTGGAGGCGTCCTACCCCGGGATTCGCGGGTCGCTGCTCGACGATGCCGGAAACTTGCGCCGTTTTGTAAATGTTTTCGTCAACGAAGACGATATTCGCAGCCTGCAAGGTCAGCAGACGCCGCTCAAGGACGGCGACGAGCTGTACATCGTGCCGGCCATCGCTGGAGGAAGATAATGGGCGTCAAAAACGATCGCTGGATCCGAGCCATGGCCCTCGAACATGGCATGATCTCCCCCTTCGAGGAGAGCCAGGTGCGCAACGGGGTGATTTCTTACGGCGTCTCGTCGTACGGATACGATATCCGGGTGGCGGACGAGTTCAAGATTTTCACCAACATAAATTCAACGATTGTCGATCCGAAGAATTTCAACCCGGCCTCGCTGGTGGATGTGAAGGCGGATTTCTGCATCATCCCGCCCAACTCATTCGCACTGGCCCGCACGGTGGAGTTCTTCAAAATCCCGCGCGACGTTATCACCGTTTGCGTGGGCAAGAGCACCTACGCGCGCTGCGGCATTATCATCAACGTGACGCCCTTCGAGCCGGAGTGGGAGGGCTACGTGACCCTGGAGATCTCCAACACTACGCCGCTGCCCGCGAAAATCTACGCCAACGAGGGCATCGCCCAGGTGCTGTTCTTCGCCGGCGAGGAAACCTGCCTCACCTCGTATGCCGACAAAAAGGGCAAATACCAGTCGCAGGAAGCCATCACGCTGCCCCGCCTGTAGAAAATTTGTTCCCGGCGAGCCGCCTCGGCGTCGCCTGGGCCCCATACCAAGGAGCGTAATTTTTGCCCGAATTCTACGAGGCGATGTTCTTCATCGTGCGTAAAATGGCGGCCGTCAAGAACCGTCCCGGTGGCTACGAACTGCTCACTGAGAAGGGCGGCCGTCTCGGGGAGATAGAGGCCTCCGTTCGCGGCGGCCTGGGGCGCTTGCTGATTGAGGGCGGCATCGGGCTGCCCCGCCGCATCAACGTCACCGATCTGCAAGGCCGCACCATCGTCGACATCCGCAAGCCGTTCGGGTTGAAGTCCTTCAGCGCGCAAATTCTTGGCGCCGATGGCAAGCCCATGGGACGGGTGCGCATGGGCCGCCGCGCGATGGGCATGGCCGGCCAGAGGCTGGAGGTGCAAGACGCGAGCGGCAAGCCGCTGGGCTCGCTGGTCGGAGACTGGCGGGCCTGGAACGTGCAACTCTTCGACGACAACGGAGGCTTGCTCGGAAAAATTGCCCGCAAGGCGGAGAACGTCAACCGCGTGATATACGCGGACGTGGATCATTACCAGGTGGAGCTCAGCAAGCCGGTCACGGGAGAGTTGCGCCGCCGGCTGTTGTTAAGCGTCGCGGCCAGCCTGGGGCTGCTGATGTCTTGAGAACCCTCCCCCTCAGCCTCCGGCGGATTCCCCTGGTTGACCGTCCCTGGTGAACGACCCGTCCTCCATGGGGACTCACTTGACGCCTCCCCGGCCCTCGTATATGCTTGTTCGCAACACTGAGGCGTGGCCAAGCGGTAAGGCACCGGTCTTTGGAGCCGGCACTCCCTGGTTCGAATCCAGGCGCCTCAGCCATCGAATCGGCGCCATGACGGCGCTCTCGGCCCTTGCAGAGGGAAGGAGACTTTCCAGCAGGGGCCTAATTCATGCGCTCCATTTTGCATACAGGCCCAGGGAGATCCCACAATGCGAGGCTTTTCCGCCGTCAACGAAATCAAAGAACTCGCCGCCACCGCGTTTCGCGGCGAGGGTCAGGAGCGCCAGCGAGACGACCTGGAAGCCCTGGTGCCGCTGGCGCAGTCCCACAAGTACGGCATGCTGTCCCCGCTTCTCGGACGGCTGGCCCGCGTGGCGGGCGAGGGCGGCGACCTGCTGGCCAGCCTGCGGCTGCTCAACTTGCAGGGCCGCGCCCTGCGCATTACCGGCGAGTGGGATGCGGCCGAGGCGGCCTACAACGAGGCGCTTGACAAGTGCAGCGAGGCGCAGGCCTACGAGCGGGGCTGCGCGTACAGCGGGCTGGCCACGCTGAAGGGCTACCGCGGGGAGTACGAGGACGCGCTGCAAGACCTTGCGCACGCCATGAAGCACGCCCGCAACGCCGACAGCCCGGCCCTGCAAGCGCTCTACAAGTGCCAGCAGGCAGGGATCTTTTCGCGGACCGGCGACCAGTCGCGGGCCCGCAACCTGCTCGACGAGGCGCTCGAAGCGGTGGCCGAGAGCGAGGACGAGGCGTGCCGCTACGTCCGCTCACAGGCCTCGCTGGGCCACGGTCTGCATGCCTTCCGCGAGGGCGACCTGACGCGGGCCGAGGAGCACATGGGGCAGGCGCTCTCGCTGCTCTCCGAGGACGACTATCCCGTCGAGCGCGGTGAGGTGCTGCGCTACCTGGGCGTCATCAAGGGCGCGCTGGGCCAGAACGCCGAGGCCATGCGCTGCCTGGTGGCGGCGCTGCGCCTGTTCCGCGAGGCCGGCTATACCTACGGCCAGGCCCGCACCTACAACAGCATCGGCCGCACGTTTCTGCAATCGACGCGCCTTGAAGAGGCGATTTTCTACATGGAGAAGGGCGTGCGCATCTGCCGCGAATTGCGCGCCGAGGCGGAACTGGCCACCGTGTACGGCAAGATCGGAAATGCCTACATGCTGTGCGAGGACTACGGCCGCGCCGTTCACTACCTGCTCCAGGATCTGGAGCTCTCCAACCGCTTCAAGAACTATTACGCGCTTGGTTACACGCATCGAAACCTGGGGCGCTGCTACACCATGGGCGGCAATCTTGAGGATGGTATCCAGCACCTCAACGAGAGCCTCGGCCTTTTTCAGTTCGTCGAGGACAGCGCGAACACCGCCCGCGTCTACATCGACCTGTGCCAGGCGAATACCGAGCGGGGCAAGCTTCAAGACGCGCGCCAATTTGGGCAGAAGGCGTTGAACCTGTTGACCGGCCACAAGATGAAAATGGAGGCGGCCTACGCGCACGTGGTCCTGGGCGGCATCGAGCGGCGGCTGGGAAATCTGGACGCCAGCACCATGCACCTCTCCGAGGCGATGCCGGATCTGGAAACCGCCGGAAAATCCTCGCGGCTTGCCGAGGCATTTTACGAAACCGGCCAGCTGGCGGCCGACCGTGGAGAGCGTGAAAAGGCTTTCCAGAATCTGGAAAGAGCCTTGCAGTGCGCCAAGGAGCTCGGCCTGAAGAAGCACGCCACGCGCTGCTTCGCGGTGATGGAGCATCTAGGCGATCTCGAGTTGCTTCAACTGCTCAGCCGCGACATGGAGGATCGCGGAAAGAAGACGCCGGCGGAGGCGAAAGCCTGAGATGAACGACGTTGCCGCAGTAATCATGGCCGCGGGCAAGGGCACCCGCATGAAATCCATCACGCCCAAAGTGCTGCACCCCATCATGGGCAAGCCGATGCTGGCCTACGTGCTCGACGCGCTGGATGGAATGCAGGTAGGCGATCGCATACTTCTGGTCGGCCACGGCAGCGAGGCGGTTGCGGCCGCGGTGGGCGAGCGGGCGCGCACCGTCGTGCAGGAGCCGCAGAACGGGACCGGGCACGCGCTGCAAGTCGCCTATCCCCACCTTGCCGAGGGCGCGCGCGCGGTGCTGGTGGTGAGCGGGGACCAACCGCTGATCACCGAGGAGATGCTGCGGCGGCTGGTCGAGCGCCATCAGACGAGCGGCGCCGCGGTCACCATGCTCACCGCGCTCATGCCGGGTGAAACTGACCTGGGGCGCGTCATCCGCGGGGCGGACGGCACCGTGGCGCGGATCGTGGAGGCGCGCGAAGCCTCGGTCGAAGAGCGCGCGGTCCGCGAGGTCAACCTGGGCACCTACTGCTTTGATCGCGGGTATCTTCAGGAATATCTGCCCCGCATCGGACAGCGCAGAAACGTCCAGAACGAGCTGTACATCACCGACCTGATCTGGATGGCGGTGGAGGCCGGCCGCGCCGTTCAGGCGGTGGATAGCGGCGATCCGGACGCATCCATCGGCGTGAACAGCCGCAAGGAGTTGGCCGAGGTGACCCGTGTCCTGCGCGAGCGAGTCAACGAAAAGTGGATGGTGGAGGGCGTTACGCTGGTGGATCCGGCGTCCACGTTCATCCACCCGGACGTGGTGATCGGGCGCGACACCGTGATTCTGCCCTTTACCACCCTCGAAGGGAAGACGCGGCTGGGTGACGGCTGCACCATCGGGCCCTCCGCGCGCATCGTCGACTCCCGGCTCGGAGATCGCGTCACGGTGCAGAACTCGGTGCTGCTGGAGGTGCTGGCGGCCGACGATTGCAGCATCGGGCCGTTTGCCTACTTGCGTCCCGGCACCGACCTGGGCCGCAAGGTGAAGGTTGGCGACTTCGTGGAGATCAAGAAGTCGCGGCTCGACGACGGCGCCAAGGTGCCCCACCTGTCGTACGTGGGGGACGCGCACATCGGCCAGCGGGTCAACATCGGGGCCGGCACGATTACATGCAATTACGACGGCAAGAACAAGCACCACACCGAGATCGAGGACGACGTCCACATCGGCTCCAACACCAATCTCGTGGCCCCGGTGAGGGTGGGCAAGGGCGCCCGCACCGGAGCCGGAGCGGTGGTCACCCGAGACGTGCCGGCCGGCGCCACGGTGGTGGGAGTGCCGGCCCGGGCCCTTCGCGAGAGCCCCGCCTGACCTCGCCTGACCTCGCCTGACCTGTCTGGGTGTCACCACAGGGGCGGTCAAAGCCATGGTGGCGCTGGCTGGGCCGGGCCCCTCGCTGAAAGGGCAGGAGTTGCCCGGGGCGGCGAGAAGCATGGCCACCCCGTCTCGTCTTTCCAGGTTGGGGCTTGACGGCATTCCCGCGCGCAAACGCACACGCGAGGAGAGACTGCGGATGCTTGTCCTGGAGAAGGAAGACATGAAGTCGCTCAAAGGCGAGAAGGTCAAGATCTTCACCGGGAACGCCAATCCTCAATTGGCGCGCGATATTGCCGCCTACCTCGAAGTCCCCCTGGGCAAGGCCATGGTCGGGAAGTTCACCAACAACGAGATTGCCGTGAAAATCGAGGAAAACGTCCGCGGGACCGACGTTTTCGTGATCCAGCCCACCTGCCATCCGGTGAACGACCACCTGATGGAGCTGCTCATCATGATGGACGCCCTGAGCCGCTCTTCGGCCAACACCATCACCGCGGTTGTTCCTTATTACGGGTACGCCAAGCAGGAGAAGAAGACGTCCGGCCGCGAGCCTATCACCGCCAAGCTGGTCGCCAACCTGATGACCGTGGCCAGCGCCGACCGCTTGATCGTGGTGGACCTGCAC